>JAJFUH010000062.1 GCA_021372535.1 bacterium | reverse complement strand
CCGCAAAATTGAAACAAGGCTCAGGCCCGGGTATTTCCCGTTCGTCGAGCCCGGTTTTGAGCTCGATATAAAATGTCTTATCTGCGGCGGCGAGGGATGCCCGTCATGTAAGCATGAAGGATGGCTGGAACTCCTGCCCTGCGGACTGGTACATCCCAATGTGCTCAGGCACGGCGGAGTGGACCCGGAAGAATGGAGTGGGTTCGCATTCGGTCTCGGCCTGACCCGGCTTGCCATGATGAAGTATGGGATTCCGAATATCAGGCTGTTCAATTCGGGTGATATACGGGTTCTTGAACAGTTTCCGGCTTCCGTATAAATACGGTTTGCGGTGATAACTAACAGTATTTCTTCTATTTATATTGATTCAACACCATACGCGAAAACTAAAAACGACATTATAATTGAGATAAGGAAATATTTTCAATGAAACTTTCACTTGAATGGCTGGGATACTATGTTGATCTTCCCCGCCTGTCGCCCAAAGATATTGCCCACGAGCTGACCATGAAAACCGCCGAGGTCGAGGAGGTGGAAACCCTCCGACGTGCGGTTCGGGGTATACTCGTGGGGGAAATTACCGCAATTGAGCCGATCGATACGGGGAAGAGCGATAAACCCATGCGGTATGTCACCGTCAGCCTCGGTTCGAAAACCATGAAAACGGTATGCGGTGCCCCGAATGTACAGATCGGAATGAAATCTGCCTACGCTCCTCCCGGTGCGGTTATCGCTGGAGGGGTCACGATCGGTGAGCAGCGCATGTTCGGTAATCTCAGCCAGGGGATTCTCTGCAGCCCGATGGAGCTCGGATGGGGCGAGTCTCATGTCGGTATCATGGCTTTTCCCGAATCGCTTCAGGCAGGAACCGAGCTGGCAAACATTGTACCCGATCATGATGATATCATTGTTGTGGACAACAAGAGTGTAACACACCGTCCCGACCTCTGGGGGCACTATGGTTTTGCCCGCGAACTGGCAGCAATTTTCGGAAAAGAGCTCAAACCGCTCGAAATCATTGAAGAGAAAGAGGAAATCGGTCTCGATCCGTTTCCGCTGAGAATCGACGACAATGAAAGCTGTCCCGGATACTGCTGTCTCGATATCGATGGACTGAGGCCGGCTTTTTCGCCGCTCTGGATGCAGTATCGTCTTCTGGCTATAGGACAGCGTCCAATCAATCTGCTTGTAGACCTGACAAACTACATCATGTTCGAGCTCGGTCAGCCCATGCATGCTTTCGACGGCGAGCGGGTGAGGGATGTCATTGTTGCTCCCTTCGGTAAAAAAGGGACATTCAGGACACTGGACAGCATCGATCGCGATATGATTCCGGAAGACTGTATGATCTGTGACCATACCGGTCCCATAGCCCTTGCAGGCATCATGGGCGGTGAGGAAACCGAAGTCAAGGAAAACACAACCCGCGTTCTTCTCGAGAGCGCGAATTTCAATCCGGCCCGTATCCGCCGTACAGCCCTGCGGCTCGGCCTGAGAAGTGAGGCAAGTCTCCGGTTCGAGAAAGGACAGCCCCCATATCACATGACGTTGTCCATACGGCGATTTGTGCAGCTCCTCAGGGATTCGGGGCTCAATCCCGCATTACGCTCACGGATAACCTGCGCCGGTGACTCGGGCGAGCAGATACGCACCATTACCATGAAGACCGACGTTATCAGCCGTTCCATCGGAATGGAGATTCCCCAGGAACGTGTTCTGGAAATTCTCTCGTCGCTCGGTTTCAGAGGTTCCGTAAACGGCGGCGAACTCAGGATTGACGTTCCCCCTCACCGGAGCAAACGCGATATTTCCATTCCGTATGATATTGTCGAAGAAGTTGCGCGGATTTATGGGTATAACAATGTGAAACCGTCAATGCCCATGATTGAAATGCGCGCTTATCAGTTCAACACCGAACTTCAGAAGCTCCATAAAATCCGCCGTTTTCTCAGCGAAGCGAAAGGGTTCAACGAGGTTCACACATACAGCTGGTACGATGATGTGTGGCTGAAACGCATCGGCTATGATCCCGGCGAGACCCTGACGCTCAAGAATCCTGCCGCTGAAAACAACAGCCGTCTGAGACGGGAACTCCTGCCGAACCTGCTTGAACTTATGGAGTCGAATTCACTGCATCGCGACCGCTTCTTTCTTTATGAGGTCGGGAGTGTATACCATCCTAAAGGCAGCGGATCCGTTCAACCGATGCATATTGCAGGAGTGGCCTGTCAGTCTGAGAAGCTGGGTGGACTTCGGGAGCTTTTCCTCATTGTCAGGGGAACGATCGAGGAGCTTTTCACCTTCGAGAACAGCAGTATTCCCGATTTTTCCATAAATGACAAGCTCTCAAAACCATGGCATGGCGCCGACGCTGTAATGAATATCACGGTCAACGGCAGATTTGCGGGACAGATAGGGTATATTACAAAGCCGTTTATCGAGGTTTACGAAAAAGGCACGCAGGTAGCATGGTTTGAAATCCAGGGAGAAAACCTCACCGGCCCGGCGTATCCTGAAATCCAGTATGAACAGATACCCGTTTATCCGGGATCATGGATGGACTTCTCCATACTTGTTGACAAGAACTCAAACTTTTCAGCCCTTGAGGATATTCTGGGTGGATTTGCGCACCCTATCATGAAGAGACATAAATTTCTCTATCTGTATGAGGGGAAAGGGCTTCCCGAGGGTAAGGCAAGTTATACATTCCGTTACTGGCTCGGGCTGCCCGAGAGAACACTCACCAGTGAGGATCTCACCGGTTTCCGTGATGAATACCTCCGGTTTCTGGAACAGCACGGGTTATCCCTCAGATAACCGGTGACTTCACCGGCTAAAAAACGGAGTGTCAGTACGGAGTATTGGGAAGTTATCCGCGCAGGTCTGAAACAATGTTTTTTTCACTGATCAGGCTTATCATATCGGTATTATTGCCTCTCTGTCTGTGGTTATATGCCGCCCTTGCCGCCTTTATCTGGTATGGAGCACGATATACTCCAGAACGGGCAATACTGTTACGGCTTGCTTCAAGCATACTCTCGGACCTTATATGGGTTCCCTTCGGGCTTCTGGTCTGGACTCTGCTCATTGACAGGGTAATCGTTCATGTCATAAGAGTTTCCAAATCTTCGAGGAGAATCCCGGGAATAACCACGGCGCTGGCAGGTGCCGTTCTCCTGTTTGTTTTTTTCTTTGAACAATCCTTCAAATTCCTCTTTCTTCCGCTGCTCTGGTTCATCATGCTTGCTTTTCTGCGCCTGATACGGAAATCAACTGCGAAAAAGAGCCTTTCACACTATGCACCTCTAGTCTGTATACTGTTACTGGTTGTCGTTCATTACCATTGGCAGCTGGTTCCACATGGTACCCGTGAAGAGAATCCGGGCGATATCAGGGTCATGAGTTACAATATTTTTGCGCGCGCCGGTTTTGAAGACCGCATGAAGGTCATTAATACAATCAAACATATATCGCCCGATGTTGTCTGTATCATGGAATTTAATCCGATGCGTGATCCCGAACTCTTCAGGGAAGAGCTGGGGAACCAGTTCCCCTACATGCTGATCGGCGATAATCTGACACGATGGACACGGAGCGCGGCGCTTATTCTTTCACGGTTTCCCCTGAAAAAAATCGATGTACCCATAGTGGGTGACCGACAGGACCGTCATGTGAATTTTATCTTTGCAGAGATGAACGTGGGGGGCAGAACAATAAATATCGTGAACTATCACCTGATAACCGTGGGGCATCGAATAGAGAAAGCAGCCCGTAAAAATATCAATGACAAGGAACTGGTCACCAAAGCGACCGATACCGAAGCGGCAATAGATGGGGAAAAATTCGAACAGGCCCGGTATCTGATGGATACAGTCGCTACTTTCAAACAACCCACGATTCTCTGCGGAGATTTGAACGATACTCCGAACAGCAGGGCATTCCAACTTCTCGAAAGCAGGTTTTACAACACATACTCGGAAAAAGGGTGGGGGCTCGGCGATACTTTCGGGGAGTCGTGGATAAAGCGCCGATCTGGAAATTTCCCATGGGTATCACGGTTTGCCCGCGATGTGATGAGAATCGACCACATCTTTGTCAGCAAGGATATTACCATGGTTTCATCGGAGGTTTTACGGCATGCACAGGGTTCGGATCATAAACCGGTTGTTGCGGCCGTACGATTGCCATAAAGAAGAATATCGGTTTCGCACAATAACGCTTCAGTCCAAAGCAAGCGTTTCATA
>JAJFUH010000061.1 GCA_021372535.1 bacterium | reverse complement strand
ATCTCTGGCTGTTACTCCACAGGATGAGGGCTATGGACTACCCGGCGACTGTTCCGTGTCCGCGGCGGTAGCGTCCTTTGCGATTCCTGGGTCGATAACGGGGCTTTCGGTAAACGGCGATGCATCGAGCAGGGGCAGCGACGAGCTGCTCCGCTCGGCGCCCTGGGAGAGCCTTTTTCTGCGGATGAACAGTGTCTGGTGGAAAAAAACATACGGCGGTGTCGATGCTGCCCTTACTCCGCAAAACACGCTTTCTCCAGCGTTTTCGGCGGTTGCGGAAGAAGCGCGTGAAATCATGGGGGGTATCGACATTCTCCTCGGCGGAAGCACCCTTCATACGGATCATATCGGTATACTCTACAGCCCGGTATCCAAGTTTGCGGCATGGACATCCGCCGACCCCGAGACACACCCTTCTGCCGCCTCGGTGTCGCAACACGGATTCGACAATATACACATGATGTCATCGTCGGTGCGGTCGTTTTACCTTGCATTCAGGGAGGCCGGTTATAATCCGGTGTTCGTCGCCGAGGACCAGGTGACCGACAGTTGGCTTATCGAGCAGAACATCAAGGTTCTTGTCCTGCCTTTTATTCAGGCAATGTCCGACGAGACGGCGGATTACATCAAAAAATTCGTAAAGCGCGGCGGCACCGTTATTGCCGATTTACGTCCCGGTGTCATGGACGACCATCTCGTCATGCGCGACACAGGAGTGCTCGATACCGTGTTCGATATTACTCAGGGCACCGAAAGAAAAACCCCAACTGTATCGGGAACGTTTGTTTCGCAGAAAATCCGGGGGAAAATCCCCGCACAGATCACATTTGATAATTGCCGCAGTGATCCCACCGTTAAAACGGGGAAAGATGTCTTTGTTTTTGCTTCCGTAGGGAATACACCGGCTGTTATTTTCAACCGGTACGGCAGCGGCTGCGGTATTTTCCTCAACATGGACATGGGCCGTTACGAGCTGATGAATTCCGGGCGTCAAAGAGCGGCTTACCGGGATGTCATATCCTGGTGCCTTTCTTCCGGCGGTTTATACACGCCGGTTATTTCTGTCCGTGACTCAAAGGGGGTAATGGAGAACGGCATGAATATTTCGGTTTTCAAGGATTTCGATGCAATCTATATCGGGCTTCTCAGAAATCCCGCTCTCATGGAGACAGGTGATTCCGTCAGCGGGTATTTCCTCGACCTGACGCGGATTAAATCCCCGGGCTTTATATACAATGTCCGTACCCGCGAGTATCTCGGCACGGGATCAAAAATTCCGGTGAACGTGCAAACCGGAAAAGCCGAACTGTTTGCATTCATGCCGTACCGGCTTGTGGGGCTTGATATGAAAATCAACAACCCGGTTGTCGTTGTCGGAAACACGGTCGACTTTTCGGTGACCATTATTACCGGAAGAAACAACACGAAACCGTGCCGTCATGCACTCCGTGTCGAGGCAGTCGCCCCCGACGGGAGTCTGAAACCGTTCCTTGCCTCCACCATCGAAGCAGTATTCGGTGATGCGAAATCGACCATCTATATATCTCCGGATGACCCCCCGGGACGGTGGGTATTGCGTGTCACTGACATTGTCACGGGCAGGCAGGCCGAACGTTCTTTCATGGTTATGGCGACAGGCAGCACAAATCAGTGACTATAAAGAGGCCATTCGATTCTATTCTTCATAGTCTTTACCGGTTGAAGGAGGAAAAATCAGTATGTATTCATTTTTAAAGGGTGTTATCGTTCCGGTTGTCACCGTTTTCGATTCACATGAAAACATCGACGAGGAAGGATTCCGGGCAATTCTCAATTACCTTGTCGATCACGGCGCCCATGGCATATTTGCCTGCGGAGGGCAGGGTGAGGGGCATGCGCTGACAAAGGATGAAAAGCTGCGGCTTCTCGACATCTGTCTTGAAACGGTCAACGGACGTGTTCCGGTCCTCATGGGAACCGCTGCGCTTACTACCCGTGCAACGATAGAGATGACCCGCGCGGCGAAAGAAGCGGGCGCCAGTGCGGCAACCATTATTACCCCGTACTATATATCTCCCGGCCAGGACGAGATGTACCGTCACTACTGCGATGTGCTCGATGCGGTCGATATCCCCATGGTTATCTATAACAACCCGTGGAGAACGCACCTCAACATCCTGCCCGAAACGGTTGCGCGAATCTGCGAATACTCCCCAAACCTCGCCGGTATCAAGGATTCAAGCGGCGATCTGGGAATGACCCTCGGATATAAACGGCTCTGCCCCGACTACTTCAGGGTTTTCATCGGCCGTGACCAGATCATCTATCCTGCCTTGTGCGGGGGGTGTGACGGCACGGTTGCGGCGACTGCAAATGCCGCCATAGACATCGTGCTTGGTATTTACAACGAATTCTCCGCGGGAAATCATGAAGCCGCCAGGGCGTATCAGAACCGTCTCATACCCTTGAGGGAATTCTTTTCGCAGGGCACCTTCCCGGTGATCGTCAAGGAAGCGATGATGCTTCAGGGGCTTCCATCGGGACCGTGCAGGCGGCCGGTCGGTCCTCTCTCTGAAGACAAACGTGAAAAACTGCGGATAATTCTCACCACTATGGGATTGCTCTGAAAGCCCGTAAGATAATTTCCCGCTCACTGACAGTTAAAATCCGCCGGGAAAGACCCGCCATGAAAAAATCCGAAGTAAAAGTTGTCCGGTTTGCGGCACGGCGTATTCATGGTATCGCCGCGCTTGTTTCGATCTGTTTAATTGTCACTTTATCCGCAGTGTACGGTGTTTCCGGCCCTCAGACATCTTCCGGCTCTGTCAGCCCGGCGTATAACACACAATCACCCCCGGATTCACAGCCGGGCTTTCTCACCATCGCTGAGCCGGAGAACGAACTGGTGGTGCTGATTCACGGGTTTTGCAGAACAAAACGCGATATGTATCCTTTACAAACGTTTCTGGAATCACGGGGATATCACGTGTTCTGTCCCACGCTTCCGACCGCGTTCGGCTCGCTCGAAACGTGTACCTTAAAATTTGAGGAGGAGTTTCGGGAGCTCAACGGGCAGTATGACCGGGTTCATTTTGTTGGTCACAGCATGGGAGGCCTCATTATACGGCTTTTTCTGTCGAGAAACGATGTACCCGGCCTCGGGCGGTGTATCCTGATCGGCACCCCGAACAACGGCACCGAGCTTGCCGCCCTCGCTGACCGTTACTGCAAGCCGTTCATGTGGATATTCAAACCATGCCGTTCGTTCCAGCCCGGCAGAGTTGAGATTCCGCCGCCGCTCAATTCGCCCCCGCCCGAGATGGGAGCGATCGCGGGCAACGGCTCCGGTCTCTTCCTCGGAAGGTTTATCACAGGAGAGAATGACGGCCGCGTTCCGGTTGACTCCGTTCCGTTCAGTGGCATGAAGGAGTTAATTGTTCTGCCCTTCAATCATGTGGAAATCCATCACCGTCCCGAAACTGCCGAACTGGTCATCTGGTTTCTCCGGGATGGAACATTTCAGGGAAATAATCGGTAAAAAGGTATCTACAGAAAATGAATCCGGTAAGAAAATCAAGATATCTGCTTATAATAATGCTCAGTGCCGGAGTTGTCGTTACCGTCGTGTGCGGTGCAGTTGTACTTGCAGTGCTGTTTCTGACATCCGCTTCCGGTGAAAACTACCTCCGCGCCATTATCGAACGTCAGGCAGGCAAGGCGCTGGGATTGCACGTTCGTATCGGCACGCTTGAAACAAACCTCGTTTCGCGTGTACAGGTCTGGAATGCCGAAGCCGTTCCCTTGCAGGGCGCCGATAAAACGGCTCTCGTGACCATACCATATGCCCGTATCGATTACCGGCTCTGGCATATTTTGACAGGAGAGTTCACGCTTGAATCGATTCTTGTCGACAGCCTCTCTGTATCGGTACGGAGGGACAGCACCGGCGTGTACAATCTGCCCGAAACCGGAGGAGGCCCAAAGCCCGGTTCTTCTGGAAAACCCCCGGCAATACATGTTCGCCTCGGAAATGTCATAGTAAAAAACGCTTCCGTGAACTACCATGACCTCATGATACCGCTTGCGGGAAATTTCAGGGGTATTTCGGTTTCCGTGCAGGGGGTGTCCGAAGGTCACCGTTTTCATGTACAGGCGGGATCGGGAGAGTTCGTATACCGTGAGACGCCGGTTACCGTGGATGGGCTCGCCATACGGGGATTGCTGAACGACAATGAATTGAATATCGAACATCTCTCGTTTCAGCTTCCGGGTATCGAAGTAGCCGGGGATGCGGCTGTACTCTTCGGCGACGCATCCCCGCTTCTTGAGGGAGAGCTCCGTCTGCGGGGCAATCCCGATATCTTCATGGAGGTTTTTCGAAACAGTATTCCGTCCCAATTGACTCCATGTACCGGCATGTTCGATATCGGCGTCGGATTTCAGGGGCCTGTAAAAAAGCCGAATATTTCTCTTAAGGCCGGTTTTACGGATGTTCGTGCCGGCGACTGGTCGATACGAAAAGGAGCGGTATCAGGAAGGGTGAATGCCGACAGTATTGCGGTCGATGAGATTGCTCTGGACATGATGGGGGGGAGCCTGTCGGGTAACGGCCTGGTTCTGCTTGATGAAAAACGTTCCCAGCATTTGACGCTGTCGGTGAAAGGTGCCAGACTCGCCGATCTCTGGCGCCGTATGTACCATGAGAAATCGCCGTTTGAGGGTGTCATCAGCGGAAAGGTAGAAACGGACGGTCCCTTGCTTGCGGTGGAGGACCTCATTGTTTCCGCCGGGGTGGATATCGAGAAACTCACGTATCGTTCCGTTCCCGTCGCCGATATCAGTTCAGATATATCGATCAGAAACCGGCGTGTGACGACCGAACTCCGCCAGTCGGATTCCGTAATCAAGGCAGTGGTAACGGTGGGCGACAGCACTCTGGACGGAACGTTTTCAGCGCATATTGTCAACCTGGAACCGCTGGCCGGGCTGGTCGATATTCCCGATCTTCAGGGATCGGCCGATGTGACAGGCACTGTTTCGGGAAATATCGATAATCCGGATTTCACCGCGGATTTACGGGGGAAAACGATCCGTTACAAACAGTACCCCGTTGATGATTTGAGCGGCAGCATTGCACGGACACGGGGGCGGATCGCAATGAACCGGATTGTCATGACAGGCGCGCTTACCACGGTTGATTCGCTCCGTCTTCCTCAGTATTTGAGCGACATGCGAGGCGGTGTTTCGTATGAAGCCCATCTGAACGGCCCGATAGAGAACCTCGCTGGAGAGATCAATGCCCGGTTGTTCCGGCCAGGATTCGAGCGTTTACAGTTTGACAGCGGTGAGGTACGGTTGTCGGTGAGTGACCACAGCGTACACCTGCATTCGCTTGAACTCGAACGTGATTCGGTGCTGGTACGGTTAACAGGAGATTATAAGATCGATTCCACACAGGGGACGCTCGATCTGGCTTTCCTGAAACGCCTCGGTAACCCAAGTGAACGGGGCGGGACTGTCCCGTCCGTCGAATCTGCGGCAGGCGATATATATAAGGGATTTATGCCGACCGGGATGATGAATGTGAATTTTGATCTTTCCCGCAGAGACCATATGAAAGTGGATGCCCGCGGCGAAGGGCTCGATATGGGAGACATCACGAAGCTTTACCCCGGTTTGCCGGATTTAGACGGGAAGGCACAGTTCGAGCTTGCGTTCGAGGGTGACTCTGCCGAACCCCTTGCTTCTCTCGATTTTTTCATCGACTCGCCTGCGTATGAGCAGCTCTCTTTGGATTCCGTCAGAGGAAATTTACGGATATCTCATGGCGTGCTGTATGCCGACACCCTTGAAGCTTTTGTAAATAAGCAGCGGACATGGGCGCACGGCGAAATCGGGCTGGTAAAATCGGCAACGGGTGATTATACGGTTTCGGGGCAAAGTTCTGTCCGATGCTTCGCCGAGGGGAGAAACATCACTGTCCAGCTGCTCAAACTCATTTTACCTCCCGAAGTGTATTTTCAGGGCAGCAGCGCCTATAAACTGGAGTGTGACGGTCTGCTGGAAAAACCCCACATCAGGGGAACGCTTGATATTATTGATACCGAACTCCGTCTCAATCCGAAAACACCTCCGGTCAAAAATATCAGAATTGCCGCTTCATTCCGTGATTCGGCGCTCTTTATCGATTCTGCGGATGGGATAGTGAACGAACTGCCCTTCAGCTTACAGGGCACGGTTGTAACCGGTGACTGGGAACACTACCGGACACAGATGAACCTGACCGTTTCCGGTTTTGATGTAATGAACGGGAGCGGAACGATATGGAGAGATGGGCTCCAGCTTTCCATGAATGTCAAAGATTTCGATCTTTCGATGCTGCAGGCGTTTACTCCGGGACTTGAACAGCTGAAAGGAATCCTTGTTTCAACGATGCATGTCGAGGGATTGTATGCCGATCCGGTCATAGGCGGAACTCTCACCGTTCATGGACTGGCATTCAAACCTTCCATGGTCAGGGAAATGTTTACTCAGGGGAATCTTCAGATACGTATAGAAAACAACAGTGTCTTTCTGGATTCCCTGTCCATTCTGTTGAACGGAGGATCGATCAGAGCCGGCGGGAACATGATGTATCGTAAGAGAGAAATCGAATCGCTCGACCTTAAAGCCTCGGTGAACAATCTGAAAATAAACCGTCCTAAAGAGTATATTCTGACAATCAAATCCGGTCAATTGACGTGCAGCAAACAGAATGAGAATTACCTTGTGGATGGTACGGTTATTCTGGGAGAAAGCCGTCTGCAATATGGTTTCGGCCCCAGGGATATACTGTCTTTTGCCCAGAAAACCGAAAGGCCGCCGCAGGAATCGAATCCATTGGCGCAGCGCATACGGCTCAATATACAGGTACAGGACAGCGACAATATGTGGGTGGATAATAACCTTGCCCGGCTGCGGCTGCATTCGGAGCTGGCATTTGTCGGAAATCTTGAGCGTCCGAATGTAACCGGACGGTTGGCGGTGAATGACGGGTATGTGCTCTATCTGGACAGGAAATTTGATGTCAAACGGGGAATTGTCGATTTTGTCGATCCCAATCGAATAAATCCTGTGGTGGATATCAGCGCTCAATCAACCATCAAAACCTATCAGACGCTTGAAAAAATCCCATATGTTGTCACACTCGCGATAAACGGCCCCCTTGACCGTGCGATTGTCGATCTTACATCCGATCCTGTGCTCGATAAACCCGATATTCTTTCTCTGCTTACTCTGGGTGCAACACGTGATCGGTTGACGAGCAGAAAATCGGGCGAAAGCGATGTCTCGATCAACGATGTACTCAAAGAACGAACCGAAGCGCTCTCCAGCAGAAAAATATCGGGTTATGTGAGCCGCAGACTCGGGAATATTTTCGGCCTTGAAGACATATCGATAGAGGGGAATCTGTTTAACATCGGCAAATCTTCCGGGCCGCAGCTTTTTGCCTCGGAAAAACTCTCGAACAGGATGCGAGTTACCTATACGACGATGGTCGGTCACACGAACGAGCAGAGTATCAGGCTCGATTATCTGTTATCGAAATACTTCTCGATCGAGGGACAGACCGATCAAAGCGGGCGGTCGGGACTGGATATCAAGTACAGGTTGAGATTCAAATGAAAACAGTATGGCGGACAATAATATACGGACTTTGTATATCCCTTTTCTTCGGGGCGGATATTGCATATTCCGCTCAGAAAAAGAAAATAAAAATAAAATCCGTTACCATCGAAGGAAATCATGTTTTCAGCGACCGCCGTCTGGAAAAGGTGATGGTATCACGGTCGTCATCGTTCCTGAATCCCGCCTATTATTACCCGGAAATATTCGATGACGATCTTAAAAATCTGGAGCTGTTTTATCATCAGCAGGGATATCTCGATGCCCGGATAACCGACCATCAGGTTATTATCGACGAAGCCAGGCGTCATGCACACATCCGTATGGAGATTTACGAGGGCGAAATTACCCATGTTGAAGGTGTAAGTGTGTTGGGCAATAGCGGTTTGAACGATGACATCCTGCTTAGGAAAATCAATGTTCGGAGCGGTGATGTCTTCAAACGGAGCAATATAGAGGATGCCACGCTTGCCCTCGCTACACTGTATGCCGACAGCGGATACATCGATGCCGATGTGAAGCCCGATGTGCGGATCGATTCGGAGACCCAACGGGCTCTTATTGATTTTAACATACAGGAAAAACAGCAGTTCAGAGTCGGGGAGATTCATATAAACGGGCTCGGTAAAACGAAATCGAACGTGTTGATGAGGGAATTGAAAATCCGATCCGGTGAAATAATAAACTATACCCTCATCCGGGAATCTCAGTACAACATGTATACGACCGGGTTGTTCCAGAGCGTTTATATCCGTCCGGAGCCATCGGCAGGCGGTGATTCGACCATAAAAGATATCAGAATTGATCTGCGGGAAAACATGAACGGTGAGTTCAATGTCGCGCTCGGGTATGGTTCGATCGACAGAGCTCGCGGAAAAGTGGAAGTCTACAATAACAATGTCGGCGGAAAAGCCCGTAAACTCGGTCTCGCCGGGAAAATGAGCTTTATCACCCGCAGTCTCGAAGGATCGTTTACCGAGCCGAGGACGATTGGTACATCATGGCGGACCGATGTCAACACGTTTATAGAGTTACAGGAAGAGCCGGGATACAATCTCAATCGGAACGGCGGGAAAGTGGCCATCGGACGGACGATTTCGAAAAACGAAACCATGACACTCGCATACCGTCAGGAATACACCAAGATAAGCAATATCAAACTCAGTGTTGTTCCGAAAGAAAAGGATGTCAATATCAGGAGTTTGAAGCTCTCGCTCGTTCGGGATTTCAGGGACAATTTATTCAATACCACAAAGGGAATGTATGCCGAGTTGAGTACTGAAGTCGGCGGATTCTATTCGAGCGGCGTTGACAGGTTCGTTCGTTCGGATTTTCGGTTGAAATACTTCGGTCATCTCGGAAAAAGCACGGTTGTCGGTTCGGCGCTTGATGTCGGATGGATGGAGGCGGGGAGCCAGTTCCAGTCGATACCCCTTCAGGAGCGTTATTATGCCGGAGGCCCGAATTCTCTGCGAGCGTTCGATTATCAGAAGGTCGGTCCGCTCGATGAAAAAAGGGTGCCGCTCGGAGGCAGGCTCAAGGTGGTCTTTAATATTATCGAGGTGCGACACAGTCTCTATAAACGGATCGGCGGCGCACTTTTTGCCGAAGCGGGAAATATCTGGATGAATCCCGGAGATTTCAGCCTGAGCGATATCCGAACAGCGGCGGGTGCTGGACTGAGGCTCAACACGCCGCTCGGTCTGGCACGGCTTGATTATGGCTTCAATCCCGACCCTCGAAAGGGCGAGCCATCGGGTAAGCTGTATTTCAGCATGGGACAGGCGTTTTAATACATGATTGCATTGAAAAAACTCCAAAACTTATTATCGATGAACGTTTTTAGTCCCCGATCAAGTCGGGGATCGATTTTGGGTTAACAGGTCTCTATAAATCGTAAATCGTACTTCGTAAATCTTACATTAATTCCGCATGCTCGATAGTCTGTTTTACAAGCAGCTCCGGGTCGGGTTCTGCCCCGGCGCCCGGTGTCATGGAAGCGGTGAATTGCGACGGCGCCGAGTGTTTCATTGATGGGATTCCCAGATCGTTGCGGTAAAAACGCTCGCTCGGGAAAATATCCGACGGATAGCGCATATTGGGCTGGGTAGCCAGAGCGAGACAATGCATCGCACCGACCGCAGATTCGAGCATGCCTCCTATCCAGCAGGGGATTCCGGCATCACGGCACAGCGAGTTTATCGTCAGCGCATGTGTCGTACCGCCGACCCTGCCCGGTTTGATATTGATCCACCGGCATGCTTTTATCTGGATGGCTTTACGGGCTTTATCGGGGGAGGTAATGCTCTCGTCGAGACAGATCGGTGTTTCGATACGGGCCTGGAGCGCTGCATGGTCGATGAGGTCGTCATGTCCAAGCGGCTGTTCGATCATGGCGAGATGGTATCGGTCGAGTTTTTTGAACATGTCGAGGTCGCGCAGGGTATACGCGCTGTTGCAGTCGATGTGGATCGTCGCGTCGGGGAACGTTGTGCGGACCGCATCGATCATATCGATATCCCACCCGGGACGGTATTTGAGCTTGACTCTTTTATAACCCTGCTGCAGCGAAGCGCCGATTGTCCTTACAAGGAGGTCGATGCTTTCCATGATGCCGAAGTCGGCGCCGGCGTCCACGGTCGGATTTTGTCCGCCGATGAACTGCCAGAGGGGTTTGCCAAGCTGACGGGAATGAAGGTCCCACCATGCAAGGTCGAAAGCTGCCTTTGCAAAATGATTACCCTTGATGCCGGAGAGCCGTTCCTGCAGCTCAATCCCCGAATGTATATCTTCGCCAAGGAGAAGAGGTGCGATAAAGTCGCGAGAGATGATAAACTGTGTTTTGGAGCACTCGGGGGAATACGCGGGTAATTTCCACGGCGCCGATTCTCCCCAGCCATATGAATCCCCGGAGCGGAACCGGACCAGCATGGATTCGATCGTATCATCATCGCCGAACGCCGTCCTGAAAGGATATATGAGCGGCATATCGACCCGGAAAATCTCGATGGAATCGATTCTGATAATGTGCCTCCTTACCGGAACTGTCCGGGATAAATATTGAGTATTTTCAAGGTATTCATGCTCTGGTAATAGTTTCAGTCCGATTCCGGTGTCCTGTCAGGATAGACATGACACTGGTAATTAGTTGTAATAAATATTATTTCCCCCATAATCATATTTTAATAAATATCTTGAGATTTTGTAACATATTTTTTATATAATCATGATTACGGTTCTGTATATTATGACACGTACACCTTTATTCCTGTCCTTCGGAAGGCAAAAAATCCATGAAAGACCCGGAACCCAGATTTATCAACCGTGAAATAAGCTGGCTTTCCTTTAATGAGCGTGTTCTTCAGGAAGCCGATGATCCGGCGACTCCTCTTATCGAGCGGATTAAATTCCTCGGAATATTCTCCTCGAACCTCGACGAGTTTTTCAGGGTCAGGGTTGCGACGCTCAGACGTATGGTAAAAGCCGGGAAAAAGAAAAAAATTCTCATGGGGAAATATCCGGAAGAGGTTCTTAACGAGATTCAGCAGATTGTCATCCGTCAGCAGAACAACTTCGACGAGATTTATCAGAAGATACTGAAAGAGCTGAAAAAAGAAAATATTAACATCGTTAACGAAAAACAGCTCAGCCCGGAGCAGGAAGTGTATGTCAGAAATTATTTCCACCAGGAAGTCAGGCAGACACTGTTCCCTGTAATGATAGAGAATCTCAAGCAGTTCCCCATATTAAAGGATCATTCCGTTTACCTTGCGGTTCTGCTGTATAAGAAGAAAAATACGAAATTCCCCAAACATGCCCTGATAGAGGTTCCGACGAGGATTCTGACGAGATTCCTTGTTTTACCTTCACAGGATGACGGTGTTTACATCATCCTGCTCGACGATGTGATACGGATAGGGCTCGGGGTAATATTTTCGATGTTCGGTTTTACATCGTATAAGGCATATATCGTCAAGCTCACCCGTGATGCCGAGCTCGATATCGACGATGAAGACATTACCATGAGCTTTTTCGAGAAAATGAGCAGGAGCCTGAAAGACCGGAAAAAAGGCTCACCCGTCCGGTTTATTTACGACAGTTCGATCCCGGAAGATTTTTTGAAAATGTTTGTTAAAAAGAACCGTTTCACCGATACCGATTCGCTCATTCCGGGCGGAAGATACCATAATTTCAAAGATTTCATGTCATTTCCTGCGGTAGGCTCGAAGTCCCTTCGGTATAAACCTATGCCCATGGTGCCTCATAAGGATATCATTCCCGATTCCAGCCTGCTGAAGCTGATCAGGAAAAAAGACATAATGATTTACTACCCGTATCAATCGTTTCACTACTTTATCGATTTATTACGGGAAGCGTCTATCGACCCGAAAGTCGTTTCGATAAAAATAACGCTGTACCGGGTTGCCAAGGATTCGAATGTAAATAATGCTCTCATACGGGCTGCCAGAAACGGGAAATCGGTCACCGCCGTCATCGAGCTTAAAGCACGCTTTGACGAGGAAGCGAATATTTACTGGACCGACCAGCTCCGTGAGGAAGGAGTGAGTATCATCCACGGTGTTCCCAACCTCAAAGTCCATTGCAAACTATGTCTCATCACACGCCGGGAGAAGGGCAAGCTTGTCCATTACGCGCATATCGGTACGGGGAATTATAACGAAAACACCGCGAAGGTATACAGCGACCATAGTTTATTGACAGCACATCCCGGAATTACTGGTGATATTAAAAAAGTATTCGATTTTTTCGATAATAATTATAAAACGAGTACGTATAACCATCTCATTGTGTCACCCTTTCTGACAAGAAAGAAAATGAGCGCTTTTATAAAAAACGAAGTGACAAACGCTCGAAAAGGGAAAAAAGCATATATTCTTCTGAAGCTCAACAGTCTTGTCGATGAGATGATGATAGAAAAACTCTATAACGCCAGCCAGGCCGGGGTGAAAATCGACCTTATCGTCCGTGGCGCATGTTCGCTGGTGCCTGGTGTGAAGGGTTTGAGCGAGAATATCCGGGCCATAAGTATCATCGACCGTTTTCTCGAACATTCCCGGGTGTTTGTTTTCCACAACGGGGGAGATGAGCTCTTATTTATTTCCTCATGTGACTGGATGACACGGAACCTGGACAGGCGAATCGAGGCAACCTGCCCGATTTATGATAAGGAAATCCGGAATGAGTTAAAAACCTTTCTTGATATTCAGCTCAGGGACAACACCAAAGCCCGAATACTGAACGAGGCTCAGGATAATCCCTACATACGGGAGCCCGATAAACCTCCTGTACAGGCCCAGGTCGATTTCTACCGGTTTCTGGAAGCGCAGGCGAAGTCTTCTTCGGCGAACAATCCGGGGAAATGATTACCCCTCATTATTTCAAAATAGAAACCCACCTTCTTTTAAGGTGGATTCTTTGCTCTTTCGTGCCTGCTCTTTGAGGTCGCCGGCGACGAAATTGTCTTCTTTCTGCATATACTGCCCATAATATTTTTTGGCACATTCGGGGCAGAATCCATGTGAAAACACAGCGTTGGAATTTTTACTGATATATTCCTCTATAGGTATCCATGTATCCCCTGTTTTAATCTTTTTACAGAATGAGCACACAGGCAGAAAACCCTCGAGATATTTTATCTTATTCAAGTTACAGCATGAGTTGGAGATGGTGATGATCGCCAGAACGATCACGAAGCCCGATTCCATGAAACTCTCGACCCAGTTTATCGGCGTTGCCGGGGCTCCCAGTAAATAGTGGGGCAAGTCGAAGACCTCGTCCGCGAATAACATGAATACGGCGATTGTAAATCCAATAATCTCGCAGAGGACTATCCGGTTTTCAAATTTTCGTTTATGCATACGGTTTTCCTTATCTGCCTGATAATCACATGTAGAACTGGAATCTCAAAAGAAAAGAGAGTTCGTCTTACCGGAATCGCAAATACGATTGTACGATGGTAATAACAGCCAGAACGGTAACAAATCCCGATTCCATGTAACTCTCGGTCCAGTTTATCGGCGTTGCCGGGGCTCCCAGTAAATAGTGGGGCAAGTCGAAAATCTCATCCGCGAAAAACATGAATATGATGATTGAGTACGCTGTAATCTCGAAGAGGATTATTTGTTTTACGAACATTCTCTTGTTCATACGATTTACCCTCGACTGGCCGATGATCACATGTTGAACTGGAACCTCATAAGAAGAGCGCGCGCCTTACCTGTATCGTCAAGATCGGAATAAATATAGTTAACCATCACACGGGTATTCTGATTAAGATACCAGTTAAGCCCGATGGTGATATCCGTCGCCTCTCCGCCATTTACAGCTCCGTCCGTAAGATCGATATTCGAATACCGCACTGTCGCTTCCCATGCGCCACAGCCGCCATTGCCGAAAAACGACTTCTCGTCCATGACAGCGCCTCCGAATGTTCCGCTGGACTGTTTGTATGCACGGTGGTGTGGAGTCAGAAATATGCTTCCCATGATATAGTACGAAGAAAATCCCGCATTGTCGCCTGTGGTCATGTCGGCCTCGGAACTGATATACTCGCCCTGGAAATATGCTCGGCTGTAAATACCTGCCGCCTCTGCGTTTATCAGATTGATACTGTCCGTATTAAGGGTACCCGTATTCACGAAGTACGGCCCGAGATGCGTCTCGTTTCTCGACTTGTACTGTATCTGGTGTTTTAATGGATTACGATAACTGTACGATGCTCCGATATGGATCAGTTTGACCCCTTTTTCGGTAAAGAGGGGTAAGCCGCTCAGCCGCACGGTATAATTGTATTTACCATCTCCGGAGCCGTTTCCCGATGTGTCGCTTTCGCGGAAGGCGCCTGCCGCCCATGTCGCGCGTCCCTTGATGACGCTGTTTGAGAGCATGACACCGGTGTTTCTGAACGGATTGAGGGCATGGGCGAATGACCGCTCGACAAAGGACAGATCGTTGCTGCTCATGAGCTGTTCCAGGCCGATAGGCTCCTTGAAATGCCCGATGCGGATATTTCCGGCTCCGGGGATGTTTTTCAGCCCGACATAGACATCGAGAATTTCGGGCTTTCCGCTGTTCAGCCCTAAAAGGGCGTTGAATTCGGTATTTCCATACGCAAGACCCGAGAACTGGATCCACGCACGTCTGAATTCAGTACCATCATCCAGTGGCCCGAGTTTTTCCGTGACTTTATCCTGACCGCTCATGAAAGTCCAGTCATTCATGATCCGGGCCCCGATCCTGAACTGAAAAGCCTTGTCCGCGGTATTCATGCAGACACCGTTATTCCAGAATACCCGGAAATCTTTGTCTGATATTGATTTATCCTGTTTATTCGGCGCGGGTACCGGTTGCGGAGGATTGTCGGGTTTTTGCGGCTGATTCATGTTGTTGCGTAGTTCTGCCATCAATGTTCGTATTTCCGTTGCGATGCCATTGATTGATTCGGTGTCGGTGCGGGTGGTGTTTCTGATCTGTTCTATCTGCTGTTCGAGCTGCGCGATTTTGGATGGTACGCTCTGTTTCTGCTGTTCGTCGAGTGCCTGAATCTTTTCCTCGACACTTTTTATAAGTGTCATGACATCGTCAAGATTCTGTGTCTGAGCGCCGCAAATCCCGTGTATCAGCAGAAGAGCGCTTGCCACAACCGGCACGATAAGGTATCTGTTCATTGCCGCTTCTCCTGAGATAGGAAAGGGTATGAGTGAAGGCAAAGAAGCTGAATTAAAATTTCGCGATAATCCCTCAGGAGGGGCACATTGCTGGAAACAGCATATGACCCCTCCCTAACCTGAACCTCCTGGTTGTGATATTAAAACTCCTCGAACTCTTCACTCTCCAGCGGAATCACATCTTCGGGCTTGATAACTGTCGCCGTGTGATTGTGGTGTTGTTGAACCTTCTCCGGTGTGTGAGTTTTTATCGGTTTTTTATGTCCGTTTGAAAGGGCTTTGACCTTTTTCCTCTCCGGGAGCTTTTTGGAAGGTCCTGTTCCGTTCCTGCTGCCCACAATGGCTATGAGAACATCGACCATGGTGTTGAGCTCCGATGCCTGGGAAGACAGCTCTTCGCTTGCCGAGGCGGATTCTTCTGCGCTGGCCGCAGCTGTCTGGGTCACCTGATCCATCTGAGTTATAGCGGTATTGATCTGTGTTATACCCTGTGTCTGTTCGTTGCTCGCTGTCGAAACTTCGTTGATAAGCTGTTTAACCTTCTGTACAATCCGCGATATTTCGGAAAGAATATTGGCCACCTCTTTTGTCACTATGACACCGTCACAGGCGTTCGACTGGGATTCCTCGATAAGCGCCGATGTTGTCTTGGCGGCTTCTGCGCTCCGCTGTGCAAGATTACGCACTTCTTCGGCAACCACGGCGAATCCCATGCCAGCCTCGCCGGCGCGGGCGGCTTCCACCGCGGCATTAAGGGCAAGAAGATTGGTCTGGAACGCGATTTCGTCGATTGTTTTGATAATCTTGGCCGTTTCGTCCGAGGATGACTTTATCCGGTCGATTGCTTCGGTCATCCGGGTCATTGTCTCCGCGCCCTTACCCGCAGAATTTTGTGCTTCTCCCGCAAGCGTATCGGCCTGACATGCGTTCTGGGCGTTCTGACGGGTCATCGAGGTCATTTCCTCGAGAGATGAAGATATCTCTTCGAGACTCGATGCCTGCTCACTTGCTCCTTCCGCCATCGACTGGCTGGACGATGAAACCTCGTTCGATGCAGCCGCCACCTGTTCGGCGCCCGAACTCAATCCCTCGATTATTGCGTTGATCGGTTTCACGATACTCTTCGTGATCACGAATGCGAGTAAGATTCCGATAATTATTCCACCGAGCGCCAGCCCGATCATCAGCATATTCGCCCCGGCCATGGCCGAATTCATCTTATTACTCTGTTCATCGCGAAGTCCGGTAGCTTTCTCCTGAAGGCTGCGCGCCGCCGCAAGCATGTTTTCTTCCTTCTTTTTCTGCGCATCGATATACGTCACATAGGTTTCAAAAGCTTTTTTATACATCTCTGTGGACTTAATGACATTATCGGCCTGCTGGTCATTAGCCTCATCCTTGAATCGCAGCTTGAGGTCTTCACACAACGTAACGATATCAACAACCGCCTTATTAACCGTATCGATCGACTGACGGTCTCCGCGGATTATGAAGTTCTTCTCCTGACGACGGGCTTCGAGAATAAGAATTGCGAGATGACTGGCGTCTTCGGCTTTATCAACTCGATCCTTCACTCCGGCAGATGACTTCTGGCCTGCCAGTTCGTTAACAAGCTTTTTCAGCTGATCTGCGCGCATCTTGTCGATCTCGGCAATCGCGGAACGAGCCTGCTCGACCATTACTTCCTCGGCATCGGTCTTCTGCCCCTCGATTACACCGTACTCAGTCAGTTCTTTAAACCATGTTTCGGCGAGACCATCGATCTGACGGACGGTTTCACGATCCTTTTCGTCCTTGAGCTTACTTGTGGTTTCGGCTGTCTGCACATGAAATTCATCGATGAGTTTTTTTGCTTCTTCGAGATATGTTTTGTCCTTCCTCATAATAAAATTCTTCTCGTGCTGACGGCCTTTCAGGGATTGAGTCACCATCTGGCCGGCGCCATTACCAATCTCGACATTGTATCGCACGGTTCTCAGGCTGCTCCATCCCGTGTATCCCATGATCGCTGCTATCACAATCAATATTCCGAATCCGCATCCGATTTTTGTCGCCAGCTTCATGTTCTTGAACATCGTACCGCTCCTTTTTAAAAGATTTTAAGTCCGTCATGACCATTTTCTCAATAACTGCAAAACCATTATTTCGAAAATTCTCATGATAAACAGGTAACTGTTATTCCTCGCTGCCGTTCATTTTGTTCAGGTCCGGCCGGAACCATGAACATGTTCTGTTTTAATCGTTAATGCATGCACCGGTAATATCCTGTCACCGTATTCTCGGGTACATATGCTCAAAATAAGAATAGATATTTCGCGATATTATACGCTCATCTGTGTTCGGATTTTTCCGTATAATCTTTTCCGGTCATTTTTTCGAGGATCGCCAGAATCTCCGAGTGATTATTATCGACAAAACTCAAAAATCGAGGGTGAAGTGTGTGTCCCTTTGTTATAGTTTCTTTTTGTCGGTCGGGAAGTAAAACGATAAGACGGATATTGCGAAAGAGCGCTTGAAGTTCCATAATCTCCGAGAGCTCATGATGATCGGTTATAAAAAATACACCGATAGCCGTGTCATAATACAATGGTCTGCAAAGACTGTTCTGAAGCGATTCGATGCTTCGGTACACTTCTTTATCGCAGTCGGGAATAACCGATTCGACCATCTCGCAGAATTTTCTGCAGAACTGGTTGTCATTTTTACTGTAGAACAAAATTTTCATGATAATTACTCTTCTTGTGTGTTTAAAATTAAACATCGAAGTATTATCCTGAAGTGTAGAAGTGAACAAAATTTGTGCCAAAAATAATAAATTTGACACAATATATTGATAATAAAAGTGATAGGTGTTGCATGGCAGATTAATAATCGGGACTCGAATGGGGATAGTATTATTCTGTATGTCTATTAAAGTAGACACAAATCCAATATTATCGACAATACGATGGACGAAATAAATTTCACGGTATGATGGCTTATATCTGGTTCACCGAACGTTTAAACGCGATTGACGAGAGGAAGAAAGAGGAAGAAAATTATATTAAATGCTTGTCACAGTTATAGATGCTGTTTTGAAACGGAAAGTGTACATTATTATAATCAGCTCTTTCGGCATTCTTCGATTACGGTGTAATCAGCATATTTCACCGGTCGGCAGGATGTTCCGTGTAAACGGTATACATTGTCCGGTACGGATAAACGGGTTGCGAAAACCTCTCGGGGGGAATTGAGAGCGATAAGACGGTTTCCTGACTGTGCGACTGCGCCCATGTCATCGGGATTCAAATCGGGAGACAGGGTAAAATATCTTATTTTACTTTGCTTGAAATAATCGACCGCACATGAATTGACCAGATAGAGAAATGGCCCGGCGATCCATTCAGCCACGGGGTATCTTTCCATCAGCACGAGCCATCCGTATGTCGGCGCCATAAAACGAGTGTATCCGTGCGTAATGAGTTTTCCGATCCAGTTTTCCCAGTCATGGAGTTTCTTCTCCGGTGTGAAAAGGGGAAGGAGAAGCATCACATTCTGCGATGGCGATACATCAGGGATTTGACCGGATTCCGCCCGGTGGACGGTAAAATCGGCGGTGGCCGCCGAACCGCCGATGAGTGGCGAATTTGCATAACGGAAGGTCATCTGTTTTTGTTCGGATATATGTTCGTGTCCGATGGAATGAACGTACTCCATGAGCGCCGAAATGCGCCGGTCTCTTTCACGGTTTTTGATATTGTTGTAGAAATCGTATATATCCCGGTAAAAAGACCTCCGCGCCGATTTCAGTGAATGTACGGGGCAGAAGAGATTCTCATCATCGACATGGCAGTTGATCGAGGCAATCCGGAAAGGATAACGATCCGTTTGTGAAAAAATACGTTCGACCTGAGCGCCTGTAAGAGGATGTGATTGCGCCTGTGATGTCGTTATAGCATACCGTTCGGTGAAATCACCGGTAAAAGTTTCAAAATGTGCTGTGATTTCAATCCTGTCCGCGTTGCAGTCGATTTCGAGCGCCAGAGGCTCGAACGTCATCTGTTCATCGACCATTTTTTTCATTTCACGGTAGACATTCCCCGGTGTGCTTTTCCCTGTGACATATACCAGAAAGGGAGGTTTGAATCCCGATGTGCGGATGTGATCGCGGATATTCCATACAAACACATTGCCGTCCCGCGAGCTTTTTTCCCGGCTGAAGTCGAGAAGCGTCCCGGTATACAAATTTTTCCCGGCACTGTCCTGGATGCGGAGCTTCAATCCTTTCAGCGGCTTTGAATAAAACATGATCCTTATTTTCTGTTCATGTATCGACAGCACTTCGCCGGACACCTCACCCGATGTTCCGGGATTGGTTTTGTCAACGAGCTTCCCGTAATCGGGGCCGGTGAGCAGGTATCCCGCTTCGGATCGACGCTGTTTTGTCAGACGGGGAATATCCGGCGACAGGGACGCACCGTCACGAAAGGCATCGATCAAAGCGCGGTATGCGGACACTGTTTCCCCGACATACGAGGCGTTTTTCAACCGGCCCTCGATCTTGAATGCTGCCACTCCCAGATCGAGGAGTTCGCGCATATGGCCGAGGGAATCGAGGTCTTTCATCGAAAACGGATACGCCGTTCCTTTACCGTCATCGAAGGGGAAACGGCACATCTGCCTGCATCTTCCGCGGTTTGCCGATTCGCCGTGACGATACGAGGAAAACAGGCAGCATCCCGAAAATGAAAAACACATGGCGCCGTGGATGAATATCTCGTATTCGAGGGGAACCCGTTCCATTATACTCCTGATTTCGTCGATTTTCAGTTCCCGCGGCAGAATGATCCGTGTGATTCCCCGATCCCTGAGAAATTCCGCATGGAACGAGTTATGGCAGAACATCTGGGTCGAAGCATGGATTGGTATTTCGGGATAGAATTTCCTGAGCAGCGCGATGACTCCCCAGTCCTGGACAATCACCGCATCGGCGCGAATTTCCCTGATGTGTTCAAACACACCGGCAAGGTGTTCAATCTCATGGTCGAAGACGAGGGTATTGAGGGTTATATAGATTTTTTTGCCATGCTGATGCGCCAGATCGACTGCAAGACGGACTTCATCGTCGGTGAAATTTTTCGCTCGCCTGCGGGCGTTGAAATCACCGTAACCCAGATAAAAGGCATCGGCGCCGGCATTAAAACCTGCCCGGAATGCCTCGATGGATCCTGCGGGTGCAAGAAGCTCTGGTATATGCATAAGAAATCACGGTAAAAAAGTTAGTGGTTATTCTATTAAACAAACAGGAACAGCATGTAATATATTGATAATATATGATCTATGATTTTTTGTACCCGATGATAAATCCAAAGATCACCGATGCTTCTTGTCTCCGGACTGATTATGGAGATACTCCGATATGAGTTCCAGCGCATCGATAATGTTCTGCTCCCGGGGAACGGCATTCATCAGGAGATCGAGTATACCCCCGTCGAGCATGTGTCGATATGTCGCCCGGTAATCGATGTCAAAAGCATATGACAGTTGAAACAGGTAATAGTCGAGCTGCGAGTGGATATCCTTTTTTGAAACGGTTTCTTTCCGGCGGATTTTTTCGGGTATGACCGGGTTTACCGGGCCGTCTTTTTCCATCGTTAGCGGAGTTCCGGAACCGCTTTCACGGGAACGGTTGCGAATTGATTCGCCAACGACCCTGAATTTATCGAGCCGGTCGCAGTCACGAACGAGTCTGATGAACGGGTGGCTGCCAGGATCGGCAATATTTGAGAATTTCTTGTTGTTGTGGTATCGTATCACATCGAGAATTATACGACGATATCCCTGTTTGAGGTTATCGAGAATGCCCGCCCCGGAAACGACCTCATAACCGCGTTCTCCGTGATTGATGGAATCGCTGTCGATGAATGTCCCATACTCGGCATACTGCGAAAAACGACCGATATCATGAAGCAGACCCGCCATTTCGGCAATATCGCACTCATGACCGGACCATCCGAGTTCACCGGCGATGACACGGCAGTTGGCCATGACGGAAAGGATATGTTCCCGCTTGGAGAGAATTATTAATGCTGTATTCGGGGTCCCGTCGTTAAATGCATTGATATAGCTGTCAAACCATGTTCGGATGTATCTGAGGTTTTCCTGTTTCATAACCGTGACCGTTTCAGTGTCGTTTCATTTTCAGTAATGTAATACAAATACTGTATGTATTCATGTGTTTTTTAAATTTGTGCAGCAAGCCGGGAATATGAAATGGAAAGTCTTTACACTTTTCATTGCTATTGAAACTTTATACGAATGAAAAAAAATACTAAAAAGTTAAATTTGTTATATATTGATGGCAGGATTAGAAAAAATATTATCCGGTTATCCAGTTTGATAAGCAAAAAAACTTTTTAAATAAGAATCGATAATTTTTTCCGATAGTATGTGATCCCCCCTGCCTGTGGCATCCCCCCTTGTTAAGGGGGGAGCGGCTTTGGGGGCACTTTCATCCCCCTTTGTTTGATAAGGGGGATACGGCGAAGCCGAGGGGGATTAATGATGTTAGTTGACTTAACTGGATAATCGGAAAATATTGAACAGGACGGAATACATTTACAAAGAAGAGAAACCATTATCAGCGAAATATAACATATAAATTCCGGAGCCAGTCATGACGGATATCTCGAATATCAATCTGAATTACAACCGTCCGGTTAAAATTGCGGAAGATGTCTACTGGGTCGGCTATTACGATAAGGAATCGGGGCTGCACTGCAATCCGTATCTGATCGTCGATGGTGATGAGGCAGTAGTGATCGATGGCGGCAGCCGCCCGGATTTTCCGACGGTCATGATGAAGATACTTCAGGCGGGTATAGTACCCTCATCGATATCCGCCCTCATTTACCAGCATTATGATCCCGATTTATGCGGCAGTATTTCCAATTTTGAGGATATTATCGGGAGGGATGATCTTAAAATCATCTCCGACAAGGAAAATAATATTTTCATCCGGCATTATTCGGTTTCTTCGCCCCTTTTAACTCTCGATGATGTCGGGAATTCATATACATTTGCCTCGGGGAGAAAGCTCTCATTCGTAAAAACTCCCTATGCTCATTCGGCGGGAAGTTTCGTAACGTTTGATGAAAAAACAGGTATTCTTTTTTCGAGCGATCTCTTCGGAAGTTATGCGGAACAATGGGATTTGAATCTCATTCTCGGAGATGAGTGTCAGTCATGTCATGACTACAACTGCTCGAAAAGCAAATCATACTGCCCCTTGCCTGATATTCTCAAATTTCATGAGATCATTATGACCTCTGTTAAAGCATTACGGTATGCGCTCAGACAGATGGGAAAAATCCCATATGCCATTATTGCTCCCCAGCATGGCAGTATTATTACAAAAAAAGAAGATATTGCAGTGATTTCGGAACGATTATTTGCCTGTAAAAAGATAGGCATCGATGGAATAATATCCGATTGATGAAGAACTTTTTTCATGGAAAATATTTTTTAGAAAGCTGTGAATCATGGACATTGAAGACCTCGCCCGGGAGCATTATCAGGTCAAAGAGACGATAACACGCCATTCCGATACTTTACTGACCGAACTTCTGGGATACCATGCGGCTGAGAACGACCGTAATATCCAGACGGACCTTCTCATGAAACTCGTCATGAGTTATGCCTCGCTTGAACGGCAGCTCGTGGAGCTTAACCAGCTGAAGAACAAGTTTTTGGGAATAGCGGCGCATGACCTGAGGAATCCGCTCGCTTCGATCCGCGGATTCTGTGAACTGCTCCTCGAAGATGAGGAATCACTGACAGCGGATCAGATAGAGATGATCACGATCATGTATTCCGCCAGTGAAAACATGCTTGGTCTTGTCAACGATCTTCTCGATGTCGCCGCGATAGAGAGCGGGAAACTGCGGCTCCGGTTCGGGCGTGTTTCTCTTCGGAGCGTGATTGAGGAGCGAATCAGGATTCTGACTATCGTCGCTCAAAAGAAAAGCATGCATATACACACCTCGTTTGAGGATGTGCCCGAATGCCAGGCCGACCAGGAGCGGATAGGTCAGGTGATCGACAATCTTTTCAGTAATGCGGTGAAGTATTCTCCTCCCGGTTCGAACATTCATGTTTCTCTTGAGCGCGAGGGGATGACGGCAAAGGTTGGTATTCGTGATGAAGGGCCGGGAATATCCGAAGAGGAACAGGCCAGGCTGTTCGGTGAATTCCAGAGATTGAGCTCTCGTCCGACCGGCGGGGAAAAGAGCACCGGCCTGGGATTGGCCATTGTCAAAAAGATTGTAGAAGCCCACCATGGAACGGTTTCAGTCCGGAGCATGCCCGGTCAGGGATCGACATTCAGTTTCACTGTTCCGCTGGAGTGATGGTATGGAACTGCTGAACAGGCGGGTGATTATTGCTGATGATGAAGCAACCACCCGGGCTCTTATGAAGCGTATCGTACTTTCAATCGGGCACAGGGTCGTCGGTGAGGCGGTGGACGGAAACGAGGCTGCCAGCCTCTATAAAACAATAAAACCCGATCTTCTGCTCCTGGATATATTCATGCCCGGGAAAAACGGTGATGAGGTGTTGCGTGATATTATCGGTGAATTCCCCGATGCCTGCGTTATCATAATGACCTCGACCGCCGATTCCGAGATGGTCAAAGAGTGTATCGGACTCGGGGCGAAGAATTACATTCTCAAGACCAATACCGTGATTAAAATGAAGGATATGATCGAGGAGACCATGAAAAAAAATCCTGCGAAACACACGTGAGTATATTTATAAACACCGTGATGAAACTGTCCAGATGTTGTATAACATCGATAGTCTACATCGGAATGATAGTGTCCTCGCACATCGGTGTAATCCGTGTCAATCCGCCAAATCCATGAATATCTGCATTCAATAAACGCAAAAGGGCGGTTGTGTTCCGCCCTTTCTGCATACAATACGCCTGATTCCGTTGAGTTATTATTCGCGGCGTTCGGATTCGGGAATGTGAACGACGAAAATGGCCGTATGCTCGAATCGCGACTTCTTCGGGTCCGGCCCGAAACCGCCGTTCATCGAGATTACAAGGTATGACCCGTCGCTGCTGAGCTCGATACCGTATGTTCCCGTTGTTGCATAACCGTACTTGCTGTGATAATAAGGACCGAGAAACGCGATGGCTTTTTTCTGCTTTTTTTCCAGGTCGTACTGGACAATCGGTGTGCCAAGGTCCATCGTGCCGCCGTGCGAGCCGGGAACATAGTAGAGATACTTGAATTTCGGGCTTATTGCCATGGAAGTGGTATATACGCCGTCGTTCCAGTTGATGTCCATGTATTCAGTCCGCTCCTCTTCGGGGAAAAACTTGAACATCGTACCGACCTGATCGATACAGTAAAAAATATTATCGGGTGTCCGGTATTCCGTATAAGCCCGCAGATTGTAGTTTTTGCCTGTGGCGGGATTGACGGGTGTTGTGCAGGCAAGGTGTCTGAAACGGTTTGTCCGCTGGTCGTAGCATACGAATGTGTGGTTCCGGTTGTTGTCGGTGGAATATAAAAGACCGGTGCTTTCATCGAGGAGTGTCGACCTGAGGTTGAGCGATATGGAGTCTGGAGGTATACCGGCAAACAGTATCTTGCGGTGTCTCACATCATACGCGAGAAATGCCGTTCCCTTCGAGAAACCGTCGCCAACTGCCATGAAAACCCCTGTTTGACGGTCGGTGACATGGTAGTGCCAGCTGTAATTGAGCATCGGAATGCCATGTGATTCGGCAACCCCGGTAAACACGTTGTAGGTGAGAAGGTACCCGCCGAGCCAGCCGTGCTCGATATCATCGGGTCTCACATCGCGGCCGAGCCATGTCGCGCCGACAAGCGTGCCGTCCTGCATGATGTCCATACGGCCGTGGATTTTGCCGTCGGTATGAAGTCCCGGTTTCCATCCGCAAACTTTTCCGACATTGACGACAATCCGCTGGTCTTTTTTCACGGGGTCGTATTCGACTATGATAACATGAGAATCTTTCGAGCGATGATCTCCGCTGGCCATGTAATAGCAGCCGTTGGGACCGGTGGTCACCTCGCCCCACTGTGACCAGAGACCTTTGTTGTCATCGGGGAAAAATTCGGGATTGAGCCCTCTGACCGGTGCGAAATCGACTGTCGGAGGGGTTTTGGCAAGTTCGAAATCACGTTTTCCGGGATATCCCTCAGGGATTGTAATGAATTCTTTTGCGGTATCGGTCACCATGCCGGTGGAATACCGGAGATGTTGTTTATCAAATTGATCGGCTTCGGCTTTTCGGTCAGCCTCGGTGCGGTTCTGCGCGCTGATTCCGGATACGAAAACGATCAGGAATAATGTCAGAACGGCATACAAAAAAATTTTAACCTTTACATGAACCATGAACTGCTCCCTTCTTGTAGAATTATTCCGTTGTTTCTGTAACAGTTGCATATACTTCTATTATCATTATTCAGAATGTGATATGTCAAGTTTTTATTTTCAGAAAAACTTTAAAAATCCGGCGGTTTTTTTGTCGTGCAGCAATAATTATTGATTATGCAGTGATTGTAGATTTGTGAAATATGAAAGGAATCGTAGTTTTCAGGCGCGCGGGTGGAAGCTGCGATGTACTTCTTTCAGGTATTCGCGGTCGACATGAGTGTAAATTTCGGTTGTGGAAATGCTCGAATGCCCGAGGAGTTCCTGCACGACCCGGATATTGGCTCCGCCTTCGAGGAGATGGGTCGCAAACGAGTGGCGGAGAGTGTGCGGGCTCGTGTGCTTCGTGATGCCTGCGAGAATGACGTATTTTCTCAGAATTTTCCAGAATCCCATCCGCGAAAGAGGTTTTCCGCGGCTGTTCAGAAATAGCACATCTTTCGATCCCCTTTTTTCCGCCAGCGAAGGCCGTACATGGTTCATATACTCCAATATTTTCGCCTTGGCGGTTTCTCCGAGGGGAACGATACGTTCCTTCGAGCCCTTCCCGGTTATGCGAACGAGATTTTCGTCGAACAGGATATTCTGGAGGGTCATGTTTATGAGCTCCGAAACCCTGACTCCGGTGGCGTAGGCGAATTCGAGCATCGCCCGGTCGCGGAGGCCGAGCGGTTCTGCCATGTCGGGTATCTCGATAAGCCGTATGACCTCATCGACGCTCAGAACATCGGGCAGGTTACGGTGGATGGTCAGGAGTTCCACGGTTTCGGTCGGATTTCCTTTCGCGAGATGCTCGCGGTACAGGAAGAGATGGTATGAGCGGACAGCGGAAAAATTGCGGGCAATGCTGTTGAGCGATAAACCGAGCGATTTGAGGTGATCGATGAACTCGAGCACGGTCTGTTTGTCGACCGCATTGGGATTTCCCGTTCCCCGTGCTGCTAGGAAGGAAATATAGCGATTGACATTGTGCAGATATGCTTCGAGCGTGTTCGCGCTCAGGCCGAGCTCCACTTCGAGGTAGGTGAGGTATTCGGTGACAGAGAAAGAGTCAGGCATTGTCGAAATCCGCCATAAACTGGTTATACCGCTTTTCGTATCCCATGGTAGTCGATTCACCATGCCCGGGGAAGACCGCAATCGGATCGGGCAGAGGAGAATAAACCGTGCGGAGACTCTCCATGAGTTGTGAATGGCTTCCTCCGGGCAGGTCCCATCTTCCCACCGAAAGCCTGAAAAGAGTGTCGCCGGAAATGATGAACTCGCCGTCCGCCGCAAACGAAACACTCCCCTCCGTATGTCCCGGCGTGTGGAAAACCCGGAGTGACGAAGATCCGCATGGAACGGTATCGCCGTCGGCGATCAGTGAGGATGCCTCGACCGTCTTGACCTGAACCCCGATCATGAACGAGCCGTTCTCGAACGGATCGAGGAGCATCGGTGCATCGAGCTCGTGGATGAGCACAGGTGCGCCGGTCAGCTCGACGATTTTTTTCAAACCACCGATATGGTCGAAATGGCCGTGGGTCAGGATGACAGCGCTGAGCTTCGTGCCCCGCACCGAGGCGATAAGCTCGCTTGAAATGCCGCCCGGATCGACAAGCACGGATTCTCCTGTCTTTCCGCACCGGATGAGGTAACAGTTGGTTTCCAGCGGTCCGACGATGAACCGGTCAACATGCATATATTTTTCTCCCTGATGTATCGTTATTATGTGTCATTTACCGTTGCTGTTGCTGTGTTTTTGTTTTGCCATCCGGGTTTTCCCTGTCCTCCGCCCAACGGGCGGGATTGGTTGCGATGTATTCCCGGATGTAGCCCAATTCGGTATCATTACGGATGATGTGTTCGTAGTAATTGCGCTGCCAGACGGCGACGCCGGGCATTTGCCGTAATTCATTGATCTGTTTCGTTGCCGCCGATTTGAACAATCTGACAATCGTGGGAATTGAATCGGGCGTTGGTTTGCCGAATCGTTCCACCGTTGGGACATGTTGGGTTGTTATTATGTGGGAACGTTGGATTGTTGTTGTTGTAGGGGCACGATGCAACGTGCCCCTACCATCCAACGTGCCCCTACAACAACCATCGTCGATCACCAATATACCGTGAACATGGTTCGGCATGACCATAAACGCATCCGATCGGATACGGGGCCGTATTACGCCGGTTTTGAACCATTCCTCGACCACGATTTGCCCGAATGCGTTCAATTTCATTTCTCCGGCGATCACCTCGCCGAATAAACATTCCCGGTACCGGGTGCATATCGTCACAAAATATGCCCCGGCCTGTGAATAATCATATTTCGCCAGCCGGATCGAACGGCGATGGTTTTTGTCCGGATCGAATCCCATCACAATTCCACTGCAAATACCCGGCGCAGCTGGACAACAAGACGTTTACCATTGCTATCGCTCTGTTTTTGTTTTGCCATCCGGGTTTTCCCTGTCCTCCGCCCAACGGACGGGATTGGTTGCGATGTATTCCCGGATGCGGCCATATTCGGTATCATTACGGATGATGTGTTTGTAGAATCGGACGTTGGCTGGCCGAATCGTTTAACCGTGTTGGGGCACGTTGCAACGTGCCCCTGTCAACCTAATATCGCTTA
>JAJFUH010000060.1 GCA_021372535.1 bacterium | reverse complement strand
GCGTGAGGTCGTTCGTGCCGAATGAGAAGAACTGCGCCACCTCGGCGATTTTATCGGCGACAAGACATGCGCGGGGAATCTCAATCATCGTTCCGTACATATAAGGAATTTTCTTCATTTTGTATTTTTTCAGAACTTCATCATATACTTTCCGGGTGATTTCAAACTGATTGTTCAATTCCGTGACCGTGCTGACCACCGGAATCATGATCTCGGGCTCGACTTTCTTACCCTTCTGCAGCAGTTCCGCAGCAGCCTCAAGGATTGCCCTGACCTGCATTTCGGTAACCTCGGGGTACGTGATACCGAGACGTACTCCACGGTGCCCCATCATGGGATTGTTCTCATGGAGGGCATCGGCACGGCTCTTGAATTCCGCTGCCGTTATTCCGAGACTGCGGGCGAGCTCTTTCTGCTGAGCCTCATCGCGGGGTACAAATTCATGGAGCGGCGGGTCGAGCAGACGGATAGTGACCGGCAGACCGTCCATGGCTTCGAGCGTACCTTTGATGTCCGCTTTTACGAATGGGAACAGTTCCTTGAGGGCTTTTCTCCGTTCCTCTACGTTCTTGGAAATGATCATCTTGCGGAGGATGAAGAGCGGTTTCTCGGAGTTCTTTCCGTAAAACATGTGCTCTGTTCTGAACAGCCCGATTCCCTCGGCTCCGAAAGCACGGGCTTTTTTCGCATCCTCGGGAGTATCGGCATTCGTACGGATTTTCAGCTTACGGATCGAATCGCAGAGCTTCAGGAATCCGAAGAGAAGATCGTTTTTCTCGGAGGCTTCAAGCATCTTGAGCTGACCGACATACACATATCCCTTTGTACCGTTGAGGGTAATAAAGTCCCCTTCCTTGAGCGTCACGGTTCCGATGTGGAGCTTCTTTGTTGCATAATCGATATGGACAGCGGCACAGCCGACGATACAGCATTTGCCCCAGCCTCTGGCAACCAGTGCGGCATGGGATGTCATACCGCCGCGTGCGGTGAGAATTGCCTGAGCCGCGCGCATACCCTCGACATCTTCAGGATTAGTCTCCTCACGGACCAGAATGACCCTCTTACCCTTCTTCGTCCATTCCACCGCATCATCGGCTGTAAACACCACCATACCGGATGCGCCGCCGGGACCGGCGGGAAGGCCTTTGGCGATGACTTTATTGATTTTTTCGTCAGCAGGATCGATAAAGGGATGCAGAAGCTCGTCGAGCTGCGAAGGTGTAACCCTCATCACCGCCTCTTCCTTTGTGATGAGCTTTTCCTTGTACATATCCATCGCCATCCTGACCGCAGCCGGCCCGTTACGTTTACCGATACGGCACTGGAGCATGAACAGACGGTCGTTTTCGATGGTGAACTCGATATCCTGCATGTCACGGTAATGTTTTTCAAGACGTTTCTGGTAATCGAACAATTCGTTATACAGTTCCGGCATCAGTTTTTCGAGTCTGGGAAGTTCCTTGTTATGTTCGCTCGAAGAAAACTTGTTGATGGGCGCAGGAGTCCTGATTCCGGCGACAACGTCCTCTCCCTGGGCGTTGACGAGATATTCGCCATAGAACTTGTTCTCGCCGTTCCCGGGATTTCTCGTGAATGCAACTCCCGTTGCCGAACTGTTGCCCATATTACCGAACACCATTGCCTGAACATTAACCGCTGTTCCCCAGTCATCGGGGATGCCTTCGATTCTGCGGTAGGAAATGGCGCGTTTCCCGTTCCACGACGAAAAAACCGCACCGATTCCGCCCCAGAGCTGCTTCTCGGGATCATCGGGAAAATCTTTTTTGAGGACTTCCTTGACCTTGGCTTTATATTTACTGCAAAGCTCCTTGAGGTCATCGGCATCGAGATCGGTGTCGTTGACAACACCTTTCTGCTTCTTCATGGCCGACATTATCTTCTCAAGCTGCTTGCGGATACCCATTTCATCCGATTCGGGCTCGATTCCCCCGGCTTTTTCCATAACCACATCCGCATACATCGTGATCAGACGGCGGTAGGCATCATAGACGAATCGTTCGCTGCCGGCAAGCTTTACCAGACCGGGAATGGTTTTTTCAGTGAGGCCGACATTGAGAACGGTTTCCATCATGCCGGGCATGGAACGCCGTGCGCCGGATCGTACGGAAACAAGAAGGGGATTTTTTGGATCGCCAAATTTTTTGCCCATGATTTTTTCTGTGAACTTCATCGCTTTGGCGACTTCTTCCTTGAGACCGGCAGGATATTTCTTGTT
>JAJFUH010000059.1 GCA_021372535.1 bacterium | reverse complement strand
CCTTCGGCTCGCTCGGACAGCACCCATTCTTTTTCCGAAAACCGGTTGTGACCGCGGGGCTTTTCAACGGGTTTATAAATTCACAGGATTTAATGGTCTATATTCTATTTATAATCAATGTATTACAATACAATTCATCGTGGATTTTTGGGGTCACAAGTTAAAGGAGCTCCGGCAATCCCTCATTTTAAAGAACACTTTTTCCATTTATCCGGTTAAATCAGCTGACATGATTGATTCTCCCCGGTTTTCCTTATAAAAGAAAGAGGGATGGGCGTGCCCTTAAAGCCGTTCAGTCCTTTAAAAAGGGGATGAGAGAGCACATACTTTGCGAAATGGATATGATGATTCGGAATTTCCTGTAATTCGTTTTTTTGTAGAGACCTTAAGAAAACTGCGGCCGATCTGAAAAATGTCTGACGTTCAGCCACTGTCGAACAGACCGATGAATAGCCCGTTGAATCAGAACGAATCCTTGACAACCGTTGTTCCCTTTAAAGGATATCCTTGCGGGTAAATTGGCGCCGTATTATCCGTTTTCTCATATCACGGGAAAATCCGGAGAGCTATCTGTGCTGCATATGCCATCGAATCATTGAATAACTTACTCCGGTAAGTAACGGGAAAAGAAACTGCTTTCCAAGTGACGAGACGGCGGTTAAATTATTGTACATGGCCCTGAAACATATCGAGAATAAATGGACTATGCCGGTTTAAAAACCGGAACCCTGTTCTTTACCGGTTCTTAATTCGATTCGCCGGAAGAGCGAGAATCTAAGGGGGCTGTGAAAAAGAATATTTTTCACGAGCCCGATAATGAAATGTATTGTTTCGGTGCTGTCAAGGGCATGTAAACATGTCCCCGAATCATTAATCGGGGATCGACACTTCGTGCCGACCCTTGACAGCTTTATCCACATTTAAAGACTTTATCACAAGATACGATATGTCATCCCTCACTGGAGGGAGATAAGGGAAAATTACCCACCTATGATTACCTGTTACTCAAAAAATCTGATAGAGCTATAAATATCCTGAACTCCGTTTTTAAAACAAGTTAAATCAGTTTTTTTAGTTCTTTGCGGAGTGGACTTTTTTATCATAGGAGCATGTATCATGAGACAGCGATCTCCCTTTGTTTCTTTCATATTCATCGTGATTCTGCTCGCCCTGGCTGCCATCGTTTACCGGATGCTTGCGCCGTCGCCGCTGATCGTCATATACGCCCGCGACGCCTCGCCTCAGGAGAAGCTTGCCGCCCGCGAAATACGGCGGTATATGTATCTCCGGACCGGTGTTCTTCCGCTCTTGCAGGAGGGTGACAGGAATACATCGCTGACCTCCGACCTTGTCGTTGTCGCCCGGAAAGACCGTCCCGCGGTCGAATCCCTTGCGAAAGATGCCGAGTTCGGCAAAAAGATAAGCGCCCTTGGACCCGAGCACTACCTCATCGAAACCCGTGAGAGCAGGCGTCGGCGCATCGTGTACATTATCGGCGGAAGCGAAACCGGTACCCTCTACGGCGCTTACCGGTTTGCCGAACACCTCGGAGTCAGGTTCTATATGCACGGCGATGTGTTACCCGACAGCCTGAGCAGTACGGCGCTGCCGCTTGTCACGGAAACCGGGAAGCCGCTGTTCGATACGCGGGGTATTCAGCCGTTCCATGATTTTCCCGAGGGTCCCGACTGGTGGGATGTCGATGATTACAAGGCAATCCTTTCGCAGCTGCCGAAAATGGGGATGAATTTCTTCGGGCTCCATACCTATCCCGAGGGCGCTCCCAATGCCGAGCCGACAGTCTGGATTGGACTTCCCGGGGATATTGGAAAGAATGCCGCTGTCGCCTTCAGCTATCCTTCGAGCTACCAGAACACCCTCCGCGGGAACTGGGGGTATGCGCCGAAAAAGACCGGAGAGTATGCGTTCGGGGGATCGCTTCTGTTCGGGCGCGATGATTACGGGAACGATGTCATGAGCGACATGTGTCCGGCTTCGGATACACCCGAAGACTGCAACGAGGTGTTCAGACGTGAGGGCGCGGTGCTCGGCGAGGCGTTCCGTTTCGCCCATGTGCTCGGTGTCAGGACCTGCATCGGCACTGAAACGCCGCTCAAGATACCCCAGCGTGTGCAGGAACGTCTCAAATCGATGGGGAAGAATCCCGCCGATTCTGCCGTAGTGGAGGAACTGTATGAAGGGTTATTCCGACGGGCTGCCGATGTGGCCCCGATCGATTATTACTGGTTCTGGACGCCGGAGGACTGGACATGGAGAGGGAACACCGATGCCGAAATGAGGGCGACCGCGGTCGATTTCGGCGCCGCGATCACCGCCCACGGGAAAGCCGGCTCGCCGTTCACCCTCGCCACGTGCGGCTGGGTGCTCGGACCGCGGAACGACCGCGCCTTTTTCGATAACATGCTGCCCAAAACCATGCCGATGAGCTGTATCAACCGAGGGGTCGGAACGGTTGCTGTCGATCGTGCATTCGCCCGTGTGACCGGCCGTCCCAAGTGGGCGATACCGTGGCTCGAAGACGATCCCGGCCTGACCTCCCCGCAGTTGTGGGTCGGCCGTATGAGGTGCGATGCGGCCGAAGCGCTCCGGTATGGCTGTACCGGGCTTCTCGGAATTCACTGGCGGACGAGGGTGCTCGGACCCAATGTCTCGGCACTTGCCCGCGCTGCATGGAGCCAGGAACCATGGAACAAAGAGCCCCGCGTTTCCGGAGCGCTCGAAGGGCATGTCATGAAACCCTCCGACAGGCCCATCGACGGCACCACGGACGATATCCTCTACCAGACCGGGCGCAGCCATATGTACAATTACCGCATAACGGCGCCAAAGGGAACGTATACCGTAACCCTCAGGTTCTGCGAGCTGGAATTCATGAGACGCGGCGCCCGTGTTTTCGATGTGTACATACAGGATGAGAAAGTGCTCGACAGGCTCGATATATTCGCGCGGGCCGGCGGATACCGTGCCCTCGATCTGAGCTTCGAGAACGTGAAGTCCGGCGACGGATTCATAGACATTACATTCGAAACCATTGTGCCGGTCGGTGTTCCGGTGTATGGCCAGGCCTGCATTTCGGCGATAGAAGTTCAGGGCGGCGGTTTCTCCTGGAAAGAGAACTGCGGCGGCCCCGCTTATCGGGATTTTCAGGCGGACAGCGCTGTCACCGGCAGCGCCCGTATAAACAGGGACTACCTGCGCGATACGTCCCAGTGGGAATATGCGCCTGCCCGTCACCTGCCCGCGCTCGATTTTTACGAGGACTGGGCGTTATACCAGTTCGGCCCGGAGGCATCCGGGGAGATTGCGGCGATTTTTACACGGATGGATGGCGCTCTGCCACGGTCATCCGACTGGATAAACGGTCCCGGCGGGTGGAAGCCTGATACGATCTTCTGGGAACAGCGTGCCCGTGACTATGTATTCGTGGAGGAGCTCGAAAAGCTCGAAAGCAAAATCAGGGGAGCCGGAAACCGCGAGAGGTTCCTCTACTGGCTCAACACGTTCAGGTATATGCGGTCGTCCGCACATCTCTGCTGTTCATGGGCGGAATTCAACAGGGAGCTCGAAACGATCAAAGCCGAGCGCAACAAGGATACCCGTGTCCTGTTAGCCCGTGAGAACGGCATCCCGCTCTACATCGAACTCGGCAAGCTGTTCGGCGAAACCTATGGCTATCTCCTGTCGACAGTGAGCACTCGCGGCGAAATGGGAACGGTGATGAATATAGAGCAGCACATTTCCCCCGGTCTGCTCCAGAAAACCCGTGAGGACCTCGAGGCGATTCTCGGTTCTCCCATTCCGGATTATGCGCTGCCATCGGGCGACTATGCCGGTGAGCCCCGTCTTATCGTGCCGACCGTGCGGACTGTGTACACAGCCGGTGAAACGATGAGCCTTACGGTGATCGTGCTCGATAAAAAACAGCCCCGTGATGCCGGGCTGTACTGGCGCGAGATGGGAACGGGAGTTTTTGCCCCGGAAAAGCTCAGCCATACTGCCCGCGGGGTCTATACTGCGCAGTTCCCGCCTTCGGGATCGAAAGCGGCCGATATCGAATACTATGTGAAGGTAACCGCGGAGGACGGCAAAGAATTGTATTTCCCGGCAACAGCCCCGGCGATGAACCAGACCGTGGTGATGATGGAAAAATAAGGTAACTGGTAACTGGTTTATAGTTTGTGGTTTGTGGTCTTTTTCCCTTATGCCTTGTGCCTTATGCCCGTCTTTCCGGTTTATGGTTTGACATGTTATTTCGGGTTTATCTGAAAATGCATCTGCAGTTCCCGGTACTAAAGCCTCGGCCTGGTTTCGGGAGTCGCTGTAACGACGTCATTCCCGAATCTTTTATCGGGAATCCATATCAACTGAATACATTTTTCATCCTTCGTTGTGACTATCTATAGTCATGGAGGTTATTCGTACATAATTATTTCTTTAAAACGTTCCGAAGGCATGGAAAACAACATATTATTTACCGGAAAAGAATATATGAACGACGAAGAATACAGGGAACGATGGAACAACCTCGGAAAGATCGAGATAAAGATGGTGGAAAAAATCGGGAAATGCCGCCATGAACTAGGGGAGACATACTTCTACAACACGCCGTATGAAAGACCGCAGGGGGTCTGCACCGCACTCCTCCATGTCCTCGATCTCTACACATGGCGGGTTGTGCTCGGTTTCCCGTCATGGGAGGCCGATGACAGGAGCGTTTTCAGGATTCACTGCCCCTCGAAGAAAGGGACGGTCTGGGAAATGAGAAAAGTGGAATGAAAACGATTACTTCAACGCATATATATATAATTTCAGAGTCACTCTTTATTCGAATCGTACCAAAAACCATAGACCAAAAACCATAGACCAAAAACTACGAACCAAAAACTATTATTAAATCAGAACTCCGCGCTCAGCCTTACATGCAGTTTCCCCTGTCCGGGGCTGTCACCCTGCCCGAGGCCGTAATCGAAGCCGAGCGTTCCCGCCCGTGTACTGAGCCTGAGACCGAACCCGTAGCCGGTGCGTGTCAGCGTCTTTTTACGGAACGACCGGTCAGCCGTCCGCACATAATCGATGAGATAGCCGGAATCGACAAACAGGAAAAACCTTGATGTTCCGCCGGTGAGGAAACGGTATTCGGCCGAGCCCCACAGCGCTTCCACCGCCGGAAACAGGCGCTCGCGGTAACCCCGTATCGTCGATGCACCGCCGAGCCAGTAGCGGTCGGCCGGATCGAGATTTTCCTTGTCGCCCTGAACCCTCCGGTACCGTATGAGCAGAGCGACAGTCTGACGCTGTAATGTCGGAATATAGTGGTCGAGATCGACAGCCGTATGATCGATACGCGCCCGGTCTTTCGAGCCAAAACGGTATGCCTTTGAAAGCGCCGACCATGTTCCCCCGTACCGTATCCCTGACCGCGGATTGTCGCTGTCGTCGATTTCCGTCCATGTGATGCCCGCCTCGATGCCGTTCGCATGAGAGCTCGTGAGCGAATCGGCGCTCGCCTTTTCGTACCGGTAGCCGGTTTCGACCGTAAGGCGACGGTACCGGCGGTTGATCTTCGCATCGAACCGTGTGAGGGTGTAGCCGATGCGCCCCCGCTCTTCCTGGAGAAAATGCCCCGAGACTCCGAACGGCAGCGAAATGATACGCGGTTCACGGTAGACGAGTTCGAGGTCCTCGGTCTGTTTGCCGAGTTTTTCCCACCGTATCCGTGACGAGCGCCCTGTGCCGAACATGTTTACGATATCGATATCGACCGTGCCGATCAGCTCCCCCGATTCGCCGCTGTCCGAGGGCTGGTATCCGATGACGCCATCGAAAGAGCCGAGCCCCTTTTCCTCGAGGTCGAGCACAAGCATACAGGTGCCGTCCGGGGCGTAATCGAGGTACGGTTCCTGAGATAGGCCGAGAAAATCGAGCTGTCTTACAATCGCGCGGGCTTCGTTCACCGCATCTTTCCCCGCCGGCATACCGCGAATGGAGCTCAATTCACGGAGCACAACAAAGTCTTTAGTCCGTGAAAGACCCCTGACCGCAACCGAATCTATGTGTGCGCGGCCGCCCGGCTTATACTTCAGGGTAATATCGACAGTGTCGCCATGAGCGGACAGAACGGGTGTCACTTCCGCACCGGGATAGCCGTTTTCCGCAAAACGCGACATAATGTCGTTTATGACCGATTCAAGCATGTCTTTTGTGAAGGACTGACCGGGTATTTCCGGAATCGGAATATCTGCGACACCAATATCGTTTTCTTTCGGTTCGGCGGAAATAAGGCCGAATTTCACCAGTTTCCCCGGCTCGATTGAAAACGTCAGAATACACGGTTTTCCCGCTGCGGAATCCACGAAAGCCGTGACCTGCGCGTTCCACCATCCCCGTTCGCGGAGAAAAGTTTCGGCAGCCTTCGTATCGTGGTCGATAAGTCCTTCGTTGGGAGGCTCCCCCGCCCTGGAAAGGATTTCACCGGCAAGCCCTGCCTGTATGGACGTCGCCAGCGAATCCACGCCAGTCACCGCAACCGAATCGAGCGGCGCACCCGCTGTCCGGGCGGTAAACGGAAACACCGTGCCGGGGGCAGTTTCCGGTTTCTGCGCCGGTGATTCAGTTGAAGCAGCAGCCAGCAAGGTGAGCACAACGAAAAACAGGCTGTATCTTTTTCGAGTCATAATGGTCTGAACACCGTTTAAATCCTGATGGATATGAAAATATTTACCACGAAGACATAAAGACAAAAAGTTTTTTTGTATATTTTCCTGCTATTTATTGCTCCGGCGAATAAAGAATGATACCGGAAGTAAAAAAACATGGATTCCCGCTTTTGCGGGAATGACGGCTTGGTGCGCAGTTACACAGATTGTATCGAATCACCTTTATAGGGCTCAATTTCCGAAATATATTTCACTGTTTAATCGCCGGTGCAATAATTAATGTATAACCTTATAAATGACTTGTTTTTAAGTGTTTATGTGTCATTCCCGTGAAAACGGGAATCCACATATAATGCTCATGACAGAGCGATATTAATACTGGATTCCCAATTCACTTCGTTCTTGGGAATGACGATACTCATACAATACATGAGTGATAATAAATAATAGAATAACAAGGTTATATGTTTTTCCTTTGTGACTTCGTGGTTAAAATTGCGAAAAATCCTAATCCGCGCCAATCCGTGTTCTATCTGCTCCATTCTTTCTCAAAACAGCGTTCGCATCTGCACCTGTGCGAAGTTCTCGAAAGAACTCCCCGCGAATTTACGGCCCGTGTAGGTCGCGACAATGTTGATTCGGTTCGACACACGGTAATCGTACATCACCGAAACATCGTGGTTGTCTCCTTCCTTGCGCCCCCGCGCCATGGTGTAAGGGATGCGGAAACCGGGCACGGTATTGCCGAGAGTGACCGAAGTGAGCATGTACGATGTCTCGACTTTCCCCCGGCCCGAAAAACGGTAGGTGAACACGGGCTTGAGTGAATAGAACCTTGCAGTAACGCCGGTTATGTCCTCACGGTCGTAGCCTGCCATGACGGTAACGCCGACCGTGGTTGCGCGCTGCGGATAATACGAAACGCCGGTGTCGCCCGACAGCGACCGCACTCTGAAGTTTCCGCCCGATGTCTGTTCCATGATGCGGTTCCAGAGGGAGCGGCTGAGGGTGATCTCGGTGTCCGTCTGCCCGGAAAGCGGCATCCGCAGCCGTATCGACTGTTCTTCGTTCATTTTTCGTTCTGCGCCCGATACGAATTCCGCGTTGTACGAATCGAGCCGGAAAACACGGAGCCTGAGCGATCCTCCGCCGTCGTAGAGGGGGACGGTCAGGTCCTCCTGGACACGTGATTCCCCCGAGGTGGTCCGGCCCTTCTCCCTGAATCGGTCGAGCCTCAGAAGAAACACGTCCCCGGCGGATGCGGTCGATTTTTCCTTGACCTCGAACGATGTTTCCGACCGTACGGTTAATCCGGCGCCGCCGATTTTTATCAGCCTGCCGGTTGGCAGGTCCGCGCCGAGCCTGCCAAAGAGCTGGACGCTGTTGACCGGCTTGTAATCGTCGAGCGTCTCCTCGTACAGGTAGTAGGAACCGTGCTCGTCCGGGATAAATTCCTCCGGGTCACGGACGCCGTCACCATTGTCGTCTTCCCACCTATAGGAACCGCGTCCGCCGCCGGTATAGATGAAATTCTTCCGTCGCGATGCTTCCCGTGACCGTCCCGCGCGGTACGAATATTCGAAAAACGTTTTTCCACCGGTCGGTCGCAGATACCCCTCGAGCAGAGCCTGGTCGCTCGCGCTGCGCTGGGCGGAGTCCGTGCGCTCACGGCGGGCGTAACGGGCCCGGAGAGAACTGCTTACCTCGTTTCCGGCGGAAATCTCGAAGCTTCCGCCCCGGACGGTCGAGCTGTCGGACCAGCTCGTGTGACGGGTACGCTCCGTCCGGTAAAGCCATTCCGCCGTGCTCCTGACGCCATAAAGCACCGGATTTCCGAGCTTCAGGCGAATATCGTCATACGCGGTGCCGTGGGAATAGTCGCCTCTGCCTTCTGTTCGCTCTCCTTCGTACTGGGCGGACGGTGAAAACCCGGAGACTGCGGCGTCTGTTTCACCGTAATATCGGTCGATTGTTTCATCGGGAAGGCCGGTAAAATGCTCGCGGACGATGTGATCGGCTGCCAGACGGGCTTTTCCACGTCCCTCGATAGCGACGCTGCTTTCACCTCCGAAACGCGAGGAAGCGGTCGAATCGCCGAAATCCGCCTTCCCGCCGCTCAGGAGAATGCCCGTTCCCGACAGCTTTCCTTTCGATACGCTCATCCCGCCGGAAAACTCGGTCACCGTTTCCTTCGCCGCGCCGGTAATGAGGGGCATGCCCCAGCGGCGGTTTTCCTCGGCGGTACGGTCACGGTCGAGCGGTGTGAATGTCCGTTCCTGTGAACGTGTTGTTCCTGCGATATCGAGACGGAGCGGTAACCGTGCCCGTATTTCCGGGGACAGTTTCGCGGATAGCCGGTATGCCCCGCCGTTGTTGTCGGAATCATCGATGCTTGAGAGAGTGTTATTGTCGAGAGATGAACCGGCGAGTTCGGTTTCGAAGTGCACCGCTGAAACAGGGTCGAACGATACGGTTACACCGGCGAGACTGTGTTCGGCGGGGCCGCTGATAACGGTTATCGGCTCATATGAGGCGCCTGAACCGGGACCGCGCTCCTCCGGCGGCACAAACTCATAGATTCCGCCGCCGCGATAACGGTATGATCCGCTGTTCTCCCCGACCCATGAAAAAGTAGCATTGTACGCCCCTTTCCCGAGCGGATTGAACACGAGGTGGCCCTCCACGCTGTCATAGGTTCCCGTGGAATCCCCGTCCGCATGACGGATGCCGGGAACCGCGGCGAGAGAATCGCCCGCAGCCGCGAGTATCTTTTTCGAGGCATCGTCGAGGTCGCCGTATACCGGCCTGCCGGAGTCGTCCGCCTCCCGCGCTGCTGTGACGGCGATCTTGAGACGGCCTTTCATGAGCTCGCTGTCGGCCCCGCCCGAGAAAAACGTCCGGCGATAGGTTTCGCTCGTGTATTCGTAGTCGCAGACGATGCGCATGTCCGATCCGATGATTCGCCGCTCGGAAAAAGTGATCTCGCCGGTCGAGTAGTCGATGGTGTAATCGTAGTTGTACCCGCGGGTGAGCTGTTCGCCGTTTATCCAGACCCGTTCGGTTCCGGGGATTATGGCGATGTGCGAGTTGCCGTCGCCACCGATGAGACGGTACGGGCCCTGGTTCCCCTCGACCGGGGATATGGCGGTGCTCATGTAACGGCCTTCCGAGACCGCGCCCGATCCGAAAGCCGAAACGCCGCCGTTGTGAACATTGAGATAAGCCCCCGACAGACGCCGTGTATAGCTCTGCCACCGTCCCGCATTCCGCTGAAGGTCGGTGTCGCCCATGTCGGCCCTGAAGTGCCTGCCCTTCAGCTCTATGAGAACACGGTCGAGCTCGTTGAGCTCGCGGGTGTCGCCCTCGGGAGTGATGGGCATATTCTGGTCGGATATCGCGGCATTGAGGGTGATGTCGTCGGTGATATTGCCCGAAATATTGAGGCGGAGAGACTGGTTGAGCGCGACAGCTCTGTCGCTTCCCGTGCTGACCTCGAAGGTTTTCGAACCGCCGAAATTGAGGCCGGGAAATGCCTTGGGCGTTGGTTTTGTGTATGCTGATGATGAGGATTGATTCTCCGGGCTTCGGGGAATGGTCATGGTGCTTTCGCGTGTGTAGGTCTGCCTGAGCCACGTGGGAGGCACGGCATAAAGGACAACCGCAGAATCACCGGCTGCGAGTATGGCGTTGAATGTGATTGTCCCGGCAGCCGTATCCCACGAGGCGATTTGGAGCGAATCCGGCGCGGAAGTCCGCTCGACAGTCACCGTGCCGCCGACAAAGCGTGCGCCGAGGGAGTATGGTCCCGGACTGCCGCTGCCCTGTACGACCGCACGGTCATGGCCGAACGGCAGCGGATTTTCGGCATGGGTTTCATCGCACGGCGTTTCAACAACGCATACGTCCAGCAGAAAAAAAGCTGTGCATATGATTTTGGCGATATACATACGAATGTAGACTCACGGAACCGTAAAAAGGTGCACGGACGCCACGATAATAACACTCATGGTAATCAATTTGCGGGTGTTTGTGAATAAAATATAATGTAATATATTAAGAGAAGTTACATATGGGTGTTGCGATACTCTTCAATTTACTTGATTTTTATACAATGAAGATTATTTTATAGTATATAATACCGGGAATCAGAATTTTTCATAACAGTCAGCAGAAAAGGGTCGCCATATGAAAAGGAAACTGTGTGCCTGCATAACGGGGATTGTGGTCGTAGCGCTCGGCGTTCTGTTTTCCCCTTACTCCGGATACGCTCAGGAAGGCGACCACGGATATGTGAGCTCGAAAGGATGCGGCATGTGCCACAAGCCGATAAAGGGAGTGTGGGACAACCACAGTCATGCCCGCATGCTCCGTCCGGTCGAGGGTGGCGCCGCGCCCGAAGGGGTCGATGTGACCCTGCCCGAAGGGATGACATGGGCAGACCTGACATACCTCATCGGCGGTGACAAGCATTATGCCCGTTTTGTCAATTCCAAAGGGTATGTGGCTACCGGCGAAAAAGCCCAGTGGTCGCTCGATGGCAAAGCGATGACCGCATTCAAGCCCGATATTCCGAACGGCACGCTCAAATACGAGTGCATCAAGTGCCATGTGGTCGGCTGGTCTGCGACGGATACCTATGAAAAAGGTGTGAAAAACGAGCTCGAAGGAATACCCGGCAAGTGGTACGAAAACAGTGTCGGCTGCGAGGCATGCCACGGCCCCGGGCATGAACATGTGATTCTCAAGGGGAAAAGCGACCTCAAGAAAAAGGACGCCAAGGCAGACCTCAAAATAGTCGTAACCAAAAAATCCGATCTCTGCGGCGAATGCCACAAGCGCAACGCGGACGACAAGATCAATGTCAAAGCCCCCGAACTTATCGAGAGCAGACAGCAGTACTCCGAGATGAAATTAAATAAAAAAGGCAAAATGAATTATCCGCGCTGTGTCGACTGCCATAATCCCCATGCCACATCACGTACCGATGACGGGTTTGTCAAACAGTGCGAGGACTGCCACAAGGGTGATCACGCCAAGCCGGTCAAGATCGCGGCCATGAAGGATCTCACCTGCCGTCAGTGCCATATGCCGCTCGCCGTCCGTGGAGCATTTGACTCCATGGAGAAGGGATATCACAGGGGCGATGCGCACTCCCATATTTTCGGAATCACTCTCGACCCGGACTACAAACTCGATGACGGCACCGGGCACGCTACTATCAACGGCGACGGTTTCGCTCGGCTCACGGTCGAGATGACCTGCTATGCCTGCCACCAGTCCGGCGCTGCAAGCGACAAAAGCCGTGAAGTGCTCCTGGAGATGGGCAAACAAGTACATTAACTCATGTTCGTTTGATATGTAAGCTTGAAGTTGTGTAACAGGGAAAGATCGTTCAAAATTGAAGATTGATCCAAACCGGGAATCATGCGCTGCCATGGTTCCCGGTTTTTCTATCTCCTGTTGGTGTTATTTTTTATCCTGCAGCCGGGTACAGACGCCGGTCTTGTCGGGGCAGATATCGAAACGGGCGCAGAAAAAACAGCACAGCTTGTCTTTTCCTTCGGGGAACGGGCAGTAGTCGCCGCCCGCGCAGTGAACCTCCGCAAAAAGGAACGGGCACGAAGACGCCTTGTACAGAACCTTCGTGAGGCGTTTATGAACCGAATCGTATGCCATATCAATCGCTTCCGGTGAATCCGGCTGTGTTTCGGAGAAGGGCGAATTCCCTGTTTATCATCGAGTTACCGTTATCTATGAATGCCCGCCGGGGAGAGACTCGTAGAGTGTGAGGAGCTTCCTGTTCTCGTTTTCCCACCGGTATTTTTCTTTCGCGGCTTCATGGCCCCGTGTGCCCATGGCCTGTGCTTCGCCGGGATTCTGCAGCATGGTGACAATGGCATCGGCTATGGCATCCGGATCGAGCGGGTCGACGAGGATACCGCATTGCGATTCTTCGATCATTTCACGCCAGAGCGGGAAATCCGAAGCGATAACCGGTATTCCCGCCATCATGTATTCGAACAGTTTATTCGGATACGAAACACGATACCGCTGCTCGGGATGAACGACGATAAGGCCCGCTTTAGCCCGCGCCAGGAGCTTGTCGGATTCATCGAACTCCACGAATCCGTGATACTCGACCGAGGAGAACTCCGGAAGGGCGCTGATTTCCCGTTCCAGTGATTTCGATGTAAAATCCCCGGCAAGAATCAGCTTTGCGGGGATTTTCTCCCGTACGAGCGCAATGGCTTTCACCATCTCCAGTATGCCCCGGTTCGATGCGATGGAACCCAGATAACATACTGCGTCTTCACGGCTTTCCCATGGTATGGCCCCGTGATCCCTGACAATAGGAAAATTGTAAATCAGATGCGTTTTCCCCGTGTATGACCGGAAACGGGCATGGATTGCGGGTGTGACAACGACAACGGCGGAGAAAAGCGGGGATGCGCAGCGTTCGATCAACCTCATGATCAGTCCCGCCGGCTGACCGAAAGCGCGGGGTACCACCTGCTTGTTCGGAACGGTCTCCGGATAATCCTCATGCACATCATAGATTACGGACTTGCCGAGAGCGCGGAGAATCAGCCCGGCCGGAATGAGCTCGGGATCGTGAAAATGGTAAAGGGGCGCATCGATTTTCAGGGCTTTTCTCAGAACATCGACAGGGGAGAACATCATCCGTTTCAGCTTGCTGTGACGTCTGCGGACAGCATGGATACGAACGCCGTCCACAACCTCGTCCCTGTCGTGCGGAGCGACAAGGTGAACCTCATATCCGGCGTCGGCGAGACTCCTGCATTCCTTATGAAAAATACGGGTATCAAACGGGATATGAACCGAGGTTAAATGACAGACTTTCATGAATCGGTTTCCAGTTCTCGTCCGTGATTATGGGTGCTGGTAAAAATCCCGTATCGTATCGATGACATATTCCTGCATCTCTCCGGTAAGCTCGGGATAGATGGGAAGCGCCAGCGTCAACCGTGCGGCTTCTTCGCTTTCCGGCATGTCACCCTCACGGTAACCGAGGTTGGCAAAGCATTCCTGGAGATGGAGGGGAACCGGGTAGTAAATCTCGGTGCCGATGCCGTGTTCCGAAAGGTGCTTTCTCAGTTCGTCGCGGCGGGGAACCCTGATGATATACTGGTTGAAAATATGGCGGTATCCCTCCGGAATAACCGGAACCGTAACCGTGCCGGACAGCCCCTTTTCGGTAAACAGGCGGTTGTAGGTCATGGCGTTTTTGAGCCGTCCCGCCGACCAATCGTCGAGGTGGCGAAGCTTCACCGAGAGAACGACAGCCTGAAGCGCATCGAGCCGTGAATTGATACCGACAACCTTGTGATAGTACTTCGGCTGCGAGCCATGAAGACGTAGAATTCCGACGCGTTCCGCATATCCGTCGTCATTCGTCGCCACCATGCCACCGTCGCCCGCACCTCCGAGGTTTTTGGACGGGAAGAAGGAGAAACACCCCATGTCGCCGAGAGCGCCCGCGGTTCCGTACGGAGCCGCGGCTCCGATAGCCTGTGCGGCGTCCTCGATGACGGCGATGTTGCGGGCATGGGCGATCTTATTGATCCTGTCCATCTCGGCTACAAGACCGTACAGGTGTATGGGAATGACAGCTTTGGTTCTTTCGGTTATCGCGCCTTCGAGAAGATCGGGATCGAGGTTGTAGGTATCGGGTTTGATATCGCAGAACACGAGCTTTGCGCCGAGACGGGCGACCGAGCCTCCCGTGGCGAAAAAGGTATAGGGAGAGGTGATCACCTCGTCTCCCGGTCCCACATCGAGCGCCATGAGCGCAAGGAGCAGCGCATCGGTTCCGGAAGCGCAGCCGATTGCATGTTTCGCGCCGGAATAACGGGCAACCTGTTCCTCGAATTCTTTCACCTTCGGGCCCATAATGAAATACTGGCTCTCGAAGACCTCCCGGACAACGGGTTCTATCTCATCGCGGATTGCGGCATACTGGGCTTTCAGATCGAGCAGCGGAACCTTCATCGTTTCAGTTCTCCTGGTTTTTAAGCAGTTGATTTTCCGGTACGGGACGGAGCGGTTTTCCCGGATTTCCGCACACGATGGTCGAATCCGGGACATCCTTCGTGACAACCGTGCCGGCTGCAACGAGGCCGTCCGGGCCGACAGTCCTTCCCGGCAGTGTCGTTGCGTTGACGCCGATACGGCCGCCTGTCCTGACTGTCACACCTTTATAGTATTTAGTGCGTTCCTTCCATCTTCCCACATAGGTATCGTTCGAAGTCGCGACGCAGGGGGCGATGAAACAGTCGTCGCCGATCTCGGAGAATGCACAGATATAGGCATGGCTCATGATCTTGCACCGCGCCCCGACGGTGACCTTGTTCTCGATGGTGGCGTTACGGCCGATGATTGTGTAATCGCCGATGGTTACATCCTCACGGACTGCGGCTGTGTCGGCCACAAGAACTCCGGCGCCCAATACTGCGCCGGCATAGACGATTGCCCCGGTACCGATGATGGATTCATCGCCGATGACGACCGGTTCGAGGATGCGCCCGGCAGCCGTTGTCTTGCTCCGGCGCGCCGTGGCGGGAAGTTTGCCTATGACCGCATGATCATCGATACGGACGCCTTTGCCGATTTTCGAACCGGCGTGGATGACGGCATGGTGGCCGATGACACAGTCATCGCCGATGACAGCGTCGTGCTCGATTACGGTGTAGTGACCGATGGCGACATTGGCACCGATACGGGCGCTCGGATGCAGTATGTTTTCCATGATATTTCAGCCTTTGAAAATGGTGCGGAAAGCCCTAATAAAAGCTCTCAAGTGTATAGGTCAAACGAAAATTATCAGGCTGTAAATATAGAAAGAAACGGCAGAAGAACAAAGCCTTTTATACCGGAGAGACAATGAGAGTACTCAATTTTCTCCGATAGTTTCTCTGAGTGAATCAAGGGGGAGTTGGAACCGGGATTTTCAGGATTGACCATGATTACCCGGATTGAAAAAATCGTGGTAATCCCGGCTTAATCCCGGTAATCGTGGTTCAGGTTGTTTTTGCGGTAATAAAAAAGACGCCCCTTGCGGAGCGTCTCATTTCATGATTTCGGTTTGGGATGTACCGGTAAGGAACGACAGCCTCTCCTGCATTCATCTGTTCTCCTCTCTTCAGATGCGTGCATAGGTTCATACACTGCAGGGTCTGCCGCCGCAGTTTTGCAAACATCCCTCCCCGATATAGGTAAGGCAACAGAGCTTCCGTACTTCGGATCGTTTACTTCATGAGGAGCATGCGCCCTGCCGCGCTTCGGCCATTCATGGTGATACGGGAGAAATATACACCCGATGAAACAGCCTTGCCATACTCGTCGCAGCCGTTCCAGAAAGCGCTGTAAACACCGGGCATCATAGTTTCCGTAAGGAGTGTCCGGACCTTCTGGCCTGCGGTGTTATAAATGTCGAGCTGCGCGCGTCCCGATTCCGTGAGGGTGAATTCGATGGTCGTCGAAGGATTGAACGGATTCGGGTAGTTGCCCTTGATGGCGATGGCGGATGGTATTTCATCCCGGGCGGCGACATCGGTTCTGATGGCATTCTTGTTGAAGCTCGCCATATAACCGGCAGCGTTTTTGGAAACAACCCATACTTCGTCCGTATTGTCGATTACAAACTGGCAGGGAACACCAAACGACTTCTTACCGTGATCGTCCCAAACTGAGCCATCGAACGAGTGGAGACAGCCCGACACCATGAACCAGACAATCCCGTCCTTGTCGATGAGTATGTCGTATGGCTGATATTGGGGATAGGATGCGTTCTTGATATCCTCATACGATGTCCAGGTTGTCCCGTCGAATTTGTAATACCCTTCGCTTGTCGCTATCCATTTCGTGTTGTCGGCAGCTATGGCAATTCTCGCGAGATCGCCTTTGAGCGGGCTGTTATCGATGTCATAGTACGTCCAGGTTGTCCCGTCGAAGCTTGCGACTCCGCTTTTCACTTTAACTCCATCAGCAAATCCTATACCGAACCATAAAACATTATTATGGTCCACTTCCATCGAACGTACCACGCCTTCAAGTTTCCCGAACTGTACTGTTGACCACGATTCACCGTCATAACGGTAGAGCCAGTAGTTACCGGCAAACCATTTGACGCCATTATTGTCGATAACCACCTGATTGACACCGCCCGGCATTCCCGGAAGTTCTTCGGAGTTCCATGTGTTGTAGAGCGTTTCGCCTGTACTGTCGATTTTCCTGATACCCAGATACGTTGCCAGCCAGATGGTTCCATCTTTATCGATGGCTATATCGCGTATCATGTTGGCAAAATCATTGGCAAGCACCCCCAGACCGGAACCAGCGACATCCTCGGGTTTGACATCGAAAACAATATTTTCCCATGTGGTTCCATCGAATCTGGAAAGCCCGTAATTGGTCGCCAGCCATTTGGTGTTCGAGCTGTCAACAATCATTTCATTCACATCAAAACTCAGAGGCCCGACTGTCGAATGCTGGTGGATATTCACACCATCATAGGAATACAGAATATATGCAGTGTTTCCCGGTTTAACCACGAACCAGAATGTTCCTGATTCATCAGGGAAAACATTTGAATATATAGTAGGTTGATAACCGAAAAGACCGGAAAGAGGCAGCTCGGTAAAAGACGAGCCATCGAATTTTGTGATGCTTGGATTGGTGTTCCTGCTATTAAAGATATTGCCCCGCGCGAGATAGACGGTACCATCGTCGGCCACCGAGATATCGTTGACGCCATCGATACCGGTATCCGTCCATGCGGTGCCGTCGAATGTGTAAACAGGCCCTGTGACATCATTGCCCCGGGTCGCAGCCCAGACAGTGTTGTTGTTATCGATTGCTATCGCTTCGACCTGAAGAGCCTTCAACGTGCCATCGGCATCGTTGTGGACCGTCCATGCGGTGCCGTCGAAACTGGACAAATACAGCCGTGTATTCATCTCAATTCCGTAATCATACTTAAATACAACAGCCCATATTTTTCCGGTATGATCAATAACGATATCTGTAACATAACCGCCCGCCCGGTGATCGGTAACGATATCATCGATGGAGTAGCTTTTCCATGAATCTCCATCGAATTTCGATATTCCGAGCGTTGTACCAAACCAGAGAGTGCCATCATTCGATTTGGTTATGCTGAGAATACGGTAATCCGCCAATCCGCTGTTTTCAGTAGTCAGCGTTGTGAAGCTCTGACCGTCATAAACATTCACACCCTTTGTTGTCGCTATCCAGAGTTTACCGTTGTCATCGATAACAATGCCCGTAACATTATTGCTCGCAAGACCGTCTTTGGTAGTGAACTGGATATATGAGCCGTCACGCCTGTCCCAGCGGACGAGACTGCCGTAGGTGGCGCTCCATGCATAATTACCCTGGAAGACGATCTCATTTACACTGTTACCATTGGGATATTCGTTTATAAACCCATCGGCATATGATGTGAGCGCGAAAACCGAGATGACCAGTATTATGAGAATACCTTTTATTCGTACCATAGAGTTTCCCTCATTTTTCATGTGTTTTTTGACTGCGTGCAACAAGTTCCGCAACATTTTCCGTCAGGCATCCCTGTCACGGTTCATGGTTCTACCTCCATTTTTTTATCTATCACCCGAAGAAAGGAGAATTCTGTTTGTGTGCGCTTCATATGATTCTATTTCACCAGCGTCATTCTGATCACCGCATGATGATTTCCCGCGATAAGCCTCGTGATATAGGTTCCTGTTCCGACCGTGCGTCCGCTGTCGTCCCTGCCGTCCCAGACAACCGAATGTATCCCCGGTTCAGCCATTCCGGAAACGAGCTCGCGTACACGCTGCCCCATGATGTTGTAGATAACCATTGACGCCGTTGCCCGCTCGGGCAGCGAAAACTGAATGGTCGTCGATGAATTGAACGGATTGGGGAAATTGTCTTTGAGCCCGAATGCAACCGGCGCCGCTGCTTCCTGAACTCCCGTTTCGGATGTTATCTTGCTGAAATCGTACAGGTAAATTTCCCAGCCGTTCTTTTCCGATTCGAGGGAAAAACAGATGGACGACAGGTCGGGAGAAAACCGTGCCCAGTTCGGCGATATGTACTCTTCGGGAAAAAGGTCTATGGCCTTCTCATCATGAGTGTCGTAGACAAAAAGGCTTCCCCGGTATGTGTAGAGTATCCACCGGGCGTCACGGGATACATCGGAGAAAGTGACACCGCCGCTCAGACTGAAACGCTTGAGATCTCCGGTTCCGGGCAGCATGAACAGGTCATCCTCGTTAAACATGAGGTATCGGTCGTTCGGTGACAGCTGGATTTGCTGAGCGGCGAATTCGTCGATGGGGTATTCATTTCCCGTATAGACATCACGGATCATGAGTTCCTTGAAGGATTCGGCATCGAGACGGGTGTACAGGAACAGCCTGCCGTCGGAGCTCCATCTGCCGTACGCCGCCCCTTTGGCAAGAACCTGAGTCCTGCCCGTCTCGATGTCAACCATCTCGATGACCGGCACCGGGTTCATAATCGTCATATGCGGGGGAGAGGTGCTCTTGTCGATTATGACTTCCGAGCCCATGTCCTCGTCGATGATATACCGTTTGTACGTCAGCTCACGGCCTCCGGGCGCGAAACAGAGAGGTTCGATACCCGTAAGACGCACCGTCACATCATGATACCGCACGGGATCGTTACGGTATATGAGCGCAGGCTCGCCGCCCTGAACCGGTACCATCCAGATTCCGTATATCCTGTCGGTTATGACAATCTGGCTGCCATCGGGCGACCATACGGGGTACAGCTTGTTTTTCTCGAGAGAACGGTACATGTCGAACAACAGTTCTTCCTCGGGATTCTGCGGTTCGGTATGCTGATAATCGACCGGGATGACAATCTGGATGGGTTTCAGCGTGAAATTGCTGGCTCGGGACTGATCGAGCGTCGATGTGCTTCTGCTCCATGATTCCGGATGACCGGTCACATCAAAACGTATATCGGCAACAGCTTCTCCGGATGAACTTTCAGCCGTTTGTGGAGCGCTGTCAGCTCCGGTCTCCCGTTCATCGGTTACGGATGGTAACGGTTGAGCCATTCCGGTTTCGGATGAGAATGAATCGTTTTGCGGAACATCTTTCTGCCCGGCATTATTTGTACTATTGAAAACCAGCATCGCCCCGGCATCATCGGGAGCGGGAATCCGGTTCCGTTCCGGATTATCGATTTCCGATATCATATTCCAACCCGGCTGGATCGATCCGGAATTAACCTGGGAATCGTCACGGGTGACATCCGGCAGCTTTTTACCGGTTTCCTTTGTTTCCGGAACCGCAGCATGGAAGAAAGTTGTTTTTTTCGATGATAAGCCGGGCCTGACGGTGTTTTCAGCCGTATTATCCGGTCTGATCGTAATGATCCGCTCGATGTTCTGACGATCTGTATTCACAACCATCCGTCGCCCGTTGCCGTGTTCGCCCTTGAACCCGACAAATCCGGTCACGGTAAGAGACGAGAAGAAAAAGAATATCACCGAGACGAGCTCGAAGGCCCGTACCTTGATGAGACGGACATAGGAAGTGTCGAGGATTCGCTCGATTCTGTCGTAGAGGGGCGAAGGTTTGGAAAGAATTCCCACGCCGGCTGTCGCTTCCGGGACTCCGGGATTGTATGTACGGGCGATGGTGAAAAGCTGAATGGCGTACGAATGATTGTCGCCGCTGTATTGAACGACATAATCGTCGCAGGCGTAGTCGCTGACATCGCTGATTGTGCGGATCAGCCGCCAGAGAAGCGGCTGTACAGGGAGAAACACTATCGCCATGTGATGAAGAAAATTCCAGAGATGATCGAAACGGGCAAGGTGGGCGAGCTCATGGAGAAAAACCTCCTTCGTCGCCGTGAAGCATTCATTGTCATACCCGGGGAGCATGACAGCAGGCCTGAAATAACCGCAGATGAACGCGCCTTTCGCCACCGGATGCTGGAGTACCGGCGGTACCGTAATGCCCAGTGAAGCGGCGGCTTCACCGCACATTACCCGGTACGAGAATTTGGCAGGTCGGGCCGAGTACCTGATATAGTTTATACAGAGGAACACAATGAATATTTTAAGAAAGAAGAATATACTTGTCCCGGCCCATAATACAAAAACCGTTACATACAGTCCGGCGAGAAACCCCCTGTCGTTACGGCCGGTTTCATCAGTCGGGAATGAGGGAGCTGTCGCGCCGTTATCATCCTGCGGGAGGTTTTGTTGCAATGGTCGTGAAGAAGCATCGGACACGCGGCCTTCATTGGATTTGATAGCGGAAGGCGTTTCCTTCATCGGGTGAGCATCGGTGCTGTGACCTCTGCTGTCTCCCGGGGAAACGGTGACACTCTGCCGCAGTATTCCGGAATTATCCGCAGGCTGACTGCGCGGGTATGACGAACCGTTCTCTTTACCGGTATCGGTGTTGACTGACCGCGTAACGTCAGTTTTCGAAAAAACGGCATTGTTCGCCACGAGCGGCACGGGAATGACGACCCGCCTGACTCCGGCGTTGTTGAGGAGAATTGTCAGGATGGGACTCAGCACAACCGCGACAAGAGTCATCCGGAGAATCAGGGACTGGAACGCGGCGCTTTTTCTGCGGAGAACATACCTCACGATCAGTCCTGTTGCGATAATCACCGTTGACTGTACTATCAGCGACAGCCCGATCGGGATGAAATCAAAGGCATATGACATGAGCAGTGAGGAGAACGATGTCATGGAAACCATTGGTCATTTCTCCTCTGAGCCTTCTTTATCCTCGAGCATCCTGCGGATTTTCTCCATTTTTTCCTGCGGTACATAGTTGTTTTTTACAAAGAACGAGACGAAACCTTCCATCGAGCCATCGAACACATGCTCGACAAAATTCTGGAACGCATGATGAGCGATATCCTTTTCCCCGACAATGGGATAATAAATGAATGTACGTTCATCGACAGAGTAATCGGCGAGACCTTTTCTGACCAGTGTCCGCAAAAAGGTCTGAACCGTGCTCCGTTTGGTGGGTTCTTCACGGTTCATCTCGTCGATGATGTCCTGAGCGGTTGCTTTCTGCTTGTCCCAGAGGATGCGCATAACCTTCATCTGGCCGCTGCCAAGCTCATATTCGGTCATCGATTCACCTCCGAAATGGAGAGTATCATATGGTTTATAAATGTAAGCTTACATATTTAAGCTTAAGGTATTAAACTTACTGTGGTAGAAGATATATCCGGCCTTTTTCCTTGTCAAGCGATTTTTTATTTTTTACTCCGCTGGTTTCTCTCGGTGAATCAGGGGGGAGTTTGAACCACGATTACCATGATTAAAAGGATTGCCCGGATTAAAAATCATGGAAATCCCGGCTTAATCGTGGGCATCACGGTTCAAAGTCTTTATGTTCATACGCCCTCTTAAATCTTCCGGTTTCCTTTAAAAATTATCGGTTATTTTACTGTCGATTGAATCGAAACACTTGTCGATACGGTATTCTCATATTATTATTGTGTATGAATATGCGTGGAAAAAATAAGAATTTCGATAACATACACATCGTTCTCGTCGAACCGAAAGTTCCGGGTAATGTGGGTGCGGCCGCCCGCGCCATGAAGAATATGGGGCTCAGCAGGCTCGTGCTTGTCAACCCGTGGTTTCGCGACCACCCCCAGGCACGGTACATGGCGCACAACAGCGAGGATATTCTCGACAGCGCCGAGGTTTTCTCGTCGCTCGGCGAGGCGGTGGGCTCATCGGTGCTCGTTGTGGGCACCACCCAGCGCCGCCGTCATGGGGTGCCGTTCATGAATCCGCGCCAGGCTGCGGCTGAGATACTCGAGAGCGCAGGTTCGGGGCCGGTTTCAATCCTGTTTGGCCGTGAGGACTGCGGTCTGCTCAATGACGAGCTGTCCTGCTGCCAGATCATATCGACGATACCCTCTTCGGAAGCGCAGCCGTCGCTCAATCTTGCCCAGGCGGTAATGGTTTATGCCTGTGAGATTTTTACGGCGCGATACCCCGGCGGCGGGTCACCGCAGGATTTTGCTCCGGCTGAGGAGATCGCGGCGCTCTACGATCATCTGAGAACATCGCTGACAACGCTCGGGCTGAAACAGTGGAATGACGGTGATAACTACATGAAATCGCTGCGGCGTGTTTTTTCGAGAACACGTCTCGAACGCCGCGATGTGGCCACTGTCCACAAACTATGCGGCGAAATCGACAAATATGCAATCCGGGTCAGGGAAGACATGAAAAAGGAGCAGGATCAGTGAATACGAACGCCCGTATGGAAATCAGCGTTTATCCGCTCGGCACCTGCAGCCCGGGAATATCGAGGGAAGTCTCCCCGGTTCTGGAGGTGCTCGATTCATGCGGGCTGCCCCACGAGGTATCGGTTATGGGTACGATTGTCGAGGGAAGCCCCGATGACCTTTTTAACCTGGCGCGGCGGCTCCATGATGTCGTGTTTTCCGATACCGTCAGGCGTGTGGTAACCATTATCAGGATTGACGAGCGCAGGTAATAAGCGGTATATACCGGTCTGCGCAGGCGGGCGGTTCGTTCCATGGAGAACACATGAAAGGAAGAGGGATAAAAAAAACCAGGGACTGGATGATCGTCCGGTGGATGCTCATACTGAGACCGGCAATTGTCACCGCAACCCTCGGAATGGCGATTATAACCCTCCCGCAGGATGTCATCAACAAAACGCCCATCGCCATTATCGTGCTGGGAACATACCTTCTCACGCTTCTCTACTGGTTAAGCCATTACATGCTGGGGACTTCACGGCCTCTTCTCGCCATACAGATATCATTCGATATTTTTCTCATAACGGTGATCATTGTCACGATCAACTATGCAGCCGGCGGATATGATGCCTCGTTTGTCGGGTTTTATTTTCTCTCGATCATGTGTGCATCGCTCTTTTTCCGGCGGTTGTACACGTTTTTCTTTTCCCTGCTGGCGATTGTATTTTTCTTGTCCTCCGTTTTTGTTATCTGTCCGTTTCTTGATCCCTTTTTTATCGCGGAAGATACCAGGAACAGTATTATCCTCCAGACATTCATGTTCAGCGCGCTCATTATCGCTGTCGGCTTCTTTTCAAGCTATTTTGCCGAGCGGGTCATAAAAAAAGACACAGCCCTCATCAGTGCGCTGAAGCTTCTTAAAAGAGCGAGGCTCGATACAACGGATATTCTTCAGTGTATGACCAACGGTCTGATTGCGGTGGACAGCTCGGGTTCGATCATGTACATGAACCGCGCGGCAAAAAGGATTCTTCAGATCGGAAATGCCATAATTGAAGGAAAACGGTATAATGGAATATTTGGTAAATGCTCCGGCGAGCTGGTGAAGATTATCGAGCACGGACTCCGTGAACCGATCCAGCCCTCTGAGATGGAAATTACGATATCCCCTCCGAAAGGAGACCCGCTTCCCATCGGATTAACCCTGGTGACGTTATATGATACGGATGGCAGCAGCAGGGGAATTATTGTCAATTTCAAGGACCTCACCGAAAAGAACAAGCTCCTCGAAATGATCCGTCAATCCGACAGGATGGCAGCCATTGGCGAGTTATCCGCGGCAATCGCCCACGAGATAAAGAATCCCCTCGCCTCGATATGCAGCGCTGTCGAACTTCTTTCCGAAAGCGTTGATACCAGCGATCCGCATAATATAAAACTGATGAAAATCATTGAAAAAGAATCCGCCCGCCTGCAGCTTATCAGCGCCGATTTTTTACAATTTGCCCGGATACAGACCCCTCATATCCAGATGGTCGATATCGGCGCCATAATAGAGGATGTTCTTGTCCTGATAGAGAACGATCCCCGGAATACCGAAACCGTTATCGTCAGAAACCTCGTCAACGGCGGGACGGTTGCGCTGTTCGATCCCGATCATCTGAAACAGATTCTGATCAACCTCATCATCAACAGCCTTGAAAACCTTGCCGGTACCGGTGAAATAGAATTGGCCATCGAGGATGGTGAATATCCTGAAAATGAGTACGTAAGGCTTGTCGTGAGCGATACGGGTACGGGATTCCCCAAAGAAGCTCTCGGACATATGTTTGAGCCGTTCTTTTCCACAAAAAAGGAGGGAACGGGCCTCGGACTGGCAATCGTTCGTAAAATGGTGATAAGCAATAACGGGCGCGTTTTTGCGCAGAACAGGGTAAATGGCGGAGCTGAGGTTGCGCTTGATCTTCCCCTGAAGGGAGCGGACTGATGCCTGAGAAGATACTTGTGGTCGATGATGAACAGAGCATGAGGGACACGCTGCAGATCATGCTTGAAAAGGATGGGTTTGAGGTTGCATGCGCCGAAGACGGTGTCCATGCTCTCGAAATGATTGAAAAGGAGACGGGCGCGTATGGACTCATCATTACCGACCTTAAAATGCCCGGGCTGGACGGAATCGGCCTTATTGAAAAGGTCAATGACCGTTATGAGATACCCATTATTATCATGACCGCCCATGCAACCAAGGACCAGGCCATTGCCGCGCTTAACCTCGGAGCTTCGTTCTTTATCGAGAAACCGTTCAAGAACAGAGAACTCATGAACTATGTCAGGCGCACACTCAGGATGGAGGAACTCATCAGGGAAAACAGGAACCTGAAGGCAAACCTGAAGCGGACGACCGGTCTCGATATGATCATAGGAACCTCGGAGAAAATCACCGCTGTCAAGGAGCTTATCCGCAAGGTTGCCGCCACCGAGTCGACAGTCCTCGTAACCGGTGAAAGCGGCACCGGGAAAGAGGTTGCCGCGCGGGCGCTCCATGACCTTTCCCCGCGGGCGGAGGGACCGTTTGTTGCGATAAACTGCGGCGCGATTCCCAGTGAATTGCTCGAAAGCGAGCTCTTCGGGCATTTGAAAGGGTCGTTCACCGGAGCGGTCAAGGATAAGGACGGCCTTATGAAAATGGCCGAAAGAGGCACCTTTTTCCTTGACGAGGTCGGGAATACGATCCCTTCCATACAGGTTAAAATCCTCCGTGCCATCCAGGAAAAGGAAATTCTGCCTGTGGGCGGTCATTCCCCCGTGAAAGTGGACTTCCGCCTCATCGCCGCAACAAATGAAAATCTCGATGATGCTATCAGAAACGGCGGTTTCCGTAAAGACCTCTATTACCGCCTCAATGTCATCAATATCAATATTCCACCCCTTCGCGAGCGTCAGGAAGATATCGAGCTCCTGTTCTTTCATTTTCTCAAGTTCAAAGACCCATCACGGGATTATACCCCCGGCACTGTTGACAGGAAAGTCATGGATATTATTAAAAATTATTCCTGGCCGGGCAACATCCGCGAACTTGAAAATGTCGTGGAGCGGATCATCGCCCTGACCGGTCCGGGAACCATCACAGCCGAAGTACTCCCCGACCATATGGTCAATCCGCAGGTCATGCAGCAGCTCGTCAATGAACAGGAAAAGCCGATACCCAATATGGAGGAGATAGAAAAAGCATACATACACTGGGTCCTTGCCCAGTATAACGGGCAGAAACAGAAAGTGGCGGAGGTTCTCGGAATCGGTCGTTCGACGCTCGACCGGAAAATCGAGAAATACGGGTTGTGATGTTCCACTTTGAATAGATATGTTTCAATATGGGGCATGGAACGATAAATTTTTTTACGGGTGGAAATTTTTTTTTTGGATAATCATTTATATAATAACATATTAACAATCCGTTACAGCATCCTGAGAATTTTTAGCATGATTTTTGCGAATCAATGATATCAAAAACATGTTCATACGAAAGGCGGGAAAAACGATGCGCCACAGGAAGGTTTGCGAGAAAGGGTTCACCCTCGTGGAATTGATGATCGTTGTAGTGATTATCGGTATTCTTGCCTCGATTGCGATCCCGAAATTCGGCGCCTTTATTGCTCGCGCCAAGCTCACCGAGCTCAAGCAGGGGCTGTGGCATGTCATTAATCTTGAGAAAACTTATTATTACGTGCATAATCAGTATGAAGAATTCGATTTTGGCGAAGAGTCCCCTGAACTGGGATTTCAGCAACCTGACGGTCATTTTACCTATAGTTATGTTATCGCTGATGAAACGGCGTATGGCAAGGAAAACGGAGCCGCTAACGATATTAATTACGATGGCGACGGCGATGACGGCATGACAGTCAAGCTTGACGGGACCGAAGGTGTCATGTCGGGAAGCGCCGGTAACGACTTCGCATGGTAGACCGGGGCATAACGCGAGCCGTTGACCGGCAATTGATATAGCGGAGAGCACGATATACCGGTTCGTTCACCCTTTACAATGATTCGCTTTGTTATATTCGTACAATCAGATTATATTTTAACCTCATGAAGCTGGAGATATACTGCATTCCATAAAAACTACATCGCGGCCGGATATAAATTTTCCGCCAGGGAATGAAATGATGAAATGCTTCAAAATGAAAGGGGGTGTATCAATCTGGGAGAAATAGGGAAACGAAGCAGTGTTTCCCGCTGAGCATAAAAAACGTTATAGCATTGTTGTTTAATAAGATACGGCCATTCAATATTTCTGGCATAGAGTTTGCAAATTTACAGACACATGCATAATGAACAGTAACACACAAGGGGCTGGAGATTTAATAAACGTTGGTATAGTCTCAGGCATCCTTACTCAACACCACACAATCCAAGGAGGTTTGTCATGTTCCGGAGAAGCGAAAAAGGTTTTACGCTGGTTGAGCTCATGATCGTGGTCGTTATTATCGGTATTCTTGCCTCGATCGCCATTCCGAAATTCTCAAGCCTGATCGGCAAGGCCAAAACGAGTGAAGCCAAGCAGATTCTGGGCCAGATCGTTCAGGGCGAAAAAACCTATTACTTCACCAGCAACGCTTATATCGAATTCAGCCCGAACTGGGAAGGAACTGACTGCGCCGAGATCGGTTTCTCACAGCCTGAAAATGCACGGTTCACCTACAGATTCACCACGGCGGATAATCTTGCCGGAGCCAAAGAAGCTATCGATGTCAACGGCGACTCTGACACCGACGACGGCTTGACCCTCGGTATCGATATGGCCCAGGATGTCCTGGCAGGATCCAATCTTACCTGGTAATACCCCCGGGAATAACTCTCGATATGCTCAGGAAAGGGCTGGTAACTATACCGGCCCTTTCTTTTTTTGTTTAAAAGAATTGACCTTTCACACTATCAGCGGCACTCATTCAACGATTCTCCGGCGGCAGCGATTGTCATTTCTATCGCCCGATCGTCATGGGCGGTCGATACGAACATCGCTTCGTACTGCGAGGGGGGCAGCAGTATCCCGCGGTTCAGCATACCCCTGAAAAACCGTGAGAAACGCGCGGTATCGCTTTTCGATGCGCCGGAGTAATCAGTCACGGGGCCTTCATTGAAAAATACGGTCATCATCGAACCGGCACGGTTTACGGTTACGGGAACTCCGGCCTGCGCGGCAGCTTCAGCAAAACCGTCCGCAAGTTGTTTTCCGGTTTTTTCGAGACGGGTGTAGGTTTCCCCGTTGTCGATGAGATTGAGGGTGGCAAGCCCGGCTGCGACGGCAAGGGGATTTCCCGAGAGAGTTCCGGCCTGGTAGACGGGGCCGAGGGGAGCCAGCCTGCTCATAATTTCGGCTTTCCCGCCATAGACACCGACCGGCAGGCCGCCGCCGACAATCTTGCCGAGCGTCGTGAGATCGGGAATAACTCCGAACAGCCCCTGCGCGCCTCCCCGCGCGAGACGGAATCCGGTGATAACCTCATCGAAAATCAGGAGGATGCCGTTATCAGCCGTCCGTTTCCGGAGCCCTTCGAGAAATCCGGGCTCAGGCGGGACTGTGCCCATGTTGCCGACCACCGGTTCGACGATTATCGCCGCGACAGCGCTGGCGTGTGCTGTAAGAAGTCGGTCGACCGAATCGAGGCTGTTGAATTCCGCCACGAGTGTATCGGAGGCTATCGACGGCGGTATACCGGCGCTGTCCGGGACACCATGGGTGAGCGCGCCCGAACCGGCCTTGATAAGGAAGCTGTCGCCGTGCCCGTGATAACAGCCCGCGAATTTGATGATCTTGCTGCGGCCGGTATATCCCCGCGCGAGACGGATGGCGCTCATCGCAGCCTCGGTGCCGGAATTGACCATGCGGAGCATCTCGATGGAGGGCATCATGGAGCGGATTTTTTCGGCGATGAGAATCTCCCGCTCGGTCGAGACACCGTAGCTCGTTCCAAGGGCTGCGGCATGGTTTATCGCAGCGATGACTTCGGGATGGGCATGACCGGCGATCATTGGCCCCCACGAGCCGATGTAGTCGATGTACCGGTTGCCATCCGCATCCCATACATGATATCCCTCGGCGCGGGCGGCGAAAAGCGGCGTGCCGCCGACCGACCTGAAAGCGCGGGCAGGCGAATTGACACCTCCGACAATCGATTGCGCGGCGCGTTCATGGAGCGTCTGTGATCTGTCGAACGAAAGCGGTTTCATCTGCTTTTTCCTTTATCGAAACATGATGATGGTTTATTTCGGACGGTTTTCCATGATTCAGCCATGTATGCGTTTATTCTTCTTCCCCTCCGGGTATATAGAGACAGTTCGGTTCTTCCGCGAGATAATCGCCGGAAAGATAGTAAGCCCGGGCTCTGCATCCTCCGCATACCTGCCAGTATTCACATTTCCCGCAGGTTCCACGGTAGTTGTTACGGTCGCGTACGGCGTTGAAGAGGGGGGATGTTTCCCAGATCGACTTCAGGTCATACGATTCCCTGCGGAGATTGCCCGCCTCAAGCTCAAGAAACCCGCACATCTGCACCGCGCCGACATGGGATACGAATACGAATCCGTAGCCGCCGAGACATCCCCGTGTCATGATCAGGCCATTTTTATGATTTCCGTGGGGATTGGACCGGTTTTCCGGGTGAACCGCCATGTCGGGGCGACTGCGCCTGAGCTGTCGGGCAACCCTGCCGTAATGGGGGCTGCATGTGGGTTTGAGTTCGATGGGAGAGCGTTCGGCTATCTCTGCAATACGGATGAGCGCCGATTCGTATTCTTCAGGTGGAAGCGCATTATCGGACAGCCCCTTTCCGCGACCCATGGGAACGAGGAGAAACGGATGAAACGCGACCGCGCCGAGGGAGACCGCCAGGTCGTGAATGGCATCGAGTTCGCCTATGTTGAGCGATGTAATGGTGCTGTTTATCTGGAATGCAAGCCCCTGTGACCGTGCGGCGGCAATACCTCTGAGAGCGGCTTCAAACGCCCCGGGGATGCCCCGGAAGCTGTCATGCGTCCGCGCATCGGCGCCGTCCAGGCTCACACTGATACGCGACACGCCGGTGTCGATGAGTTTCCGGGCGGCGTTTTCGCTGAGATGCTGTCCGCATGTGGCGAGTACCGTTGTCAGCCCGAGGGAGGAGGAATATGCGGTAATATCGAACACATCGGGCCGTACGAGCGGTTCCCCGCCGGTGACGATGACGATCGGTTTCGAGAACGAGGCGGCGCTGTCGAGTATCCGCCCGATCTCGCCGAGAGAGAGCTCGTCGGGGTACACTTCGTTCCGCGAATCGCCGCGGCAGTGCCTGCACGCGAGGGTGCAGGTACGGGTAATTTCGAGTGCCAGGAGACGCAGGGGCGGAACGGTCATGCGAGCATCCCCGCAGCCTTGCGGGCGAAATAGGTGAGGATCATGTCAGCACCCGCGCGTTTTATGGAGACAAGGCTTTCCATCATGACCGTATCGAGATCGAGCCAGCCGTTTTTGGCCGCTGCGTGGATCATGGCATACTCGCCGCTCACCTGGTACGCCGCGACGGGGAGATCGAAACGGTCGCGCGCCTCGCGGATAATATCGAGGTACGGCATGGCTGGTTTGACCATGATAATGTCGGCGCCCTCTTCGATATCGAGGGCAATTTCACGGAGCGCTTCACGGCGGTTGGCCGGGTCCATCTGGTAGGAGCGCCGGTCGCCGAACTGCGGGGGCGATTCAGCCGCATCCCTGAAAGGGCCGTAAAACCCCGAAGCGAATTTCGCCGCGTAGGCCATGACCGGTATATGGGTGAATCCGCTGCCGTCGAGGGCGTTCCTGATATGACCGATACGGCCGTCCATCATGTCCGATGGGGCGATGATATCCGCTCCGGCGCGGGCATAGGCGAGGCTTGCCCGGGCGAGAAGATCAAGGGTCGGATCGTTGTCCACATCGCCGTTCTTTATGACTCCGCAGTGCCCGTGGTCGGTGTATTCGCACATGCAGACATCGGTGATGACAAGAAGCTGCGGCAGCTCGGATTTGAGAGCGCGCACAGCACGGGGAATGATGCCGTCGTCATCGTACGCCCCGGTGCCGAGCGGGTCCTTGTGGTCGGGAATTCCGAACAGGAGCACTCCCCCGACGCCGTCGCCCACGGCAGCACGGCATTCCTCCGTGAGTACATCCACCGACATCTGGGAAACGCCGGGCATCGAGGGCACCGGCCGTCTTACATCGTCACCCGGACGAACGAACAGGGGCAGAATAAAATCGCCGGGATCGAGCTTTGTCTCTCTTACCAGCGAACGGAGCTCGGGCGTCCTGCGCAGACGTCTCATGCGCGTTACCGGGTATCCCATCTTCCATCCTCCATGAAATAGTACATTGTCGTTTTCTTGAGTTCCCTGAGGGTTTTAAGGACAACCATGCCGGCGTCCGGGGCGAGCGAAACCATTCCGCGAACGAGGTCGTCGAGCTCACTGTCCGAGCGGGCGTGAACCATCGTGTACAGTTCGTACGGCCAGTCCCCGTGAGTGAGCCTTCTGTAACAGTGGCTGACCCGCGGCAATGCGGCGAACGTATGACCGAGCGCATCGACATCGATGCCGCTCCATGCCGCGAGGCCGTTCGCCGAATACCCCGCGCGTTGGTGATCGAGCCGGGCTCCGAACCTCCTGATGACACCGTCATCGATCCATGAGTTCACGGTTTCGAGCACCCATGATTCACTCGTCCCGAGAGCCTGTGCGGCAAGCTCGAATGGCTTTTCCGCCACGGGGAATTTTTTCTGAAGAAACCTGATCAACTCCCGATGCTCTTCATCGGGGGGCGGACAATCCCTATCAGGTTTCGATACCGGGGATGCGGCGTTCTTTTCACCGAACACGGCGCTGACCTTGTAGACTGTCACGGCGGGCAGGTTCAGAATCCGCACAACACCCGGAAGGCGCTTTGTCCACGCTATTATGTTGTCCCTTATCCCGGAATCGCGGGCGGTTATCGTAAACCAGACATTCAGCACATGATCGCGGAGGTAGATGTGTGTGATCTCGTTAATGTCAGCCATCGCATCCGTAAAACCGTCGATGCCGGAATTTTCAATCTCCGCGGCGACAAGAGTGCTGACATACCCGAGCTTCCGGGCTTCGAAAACGGGGCCGAACGCACGTATGACGCCCTTCTCCATGAGGTCGTGAATCATCTCGACAACCTCTTGTTCCGAACAGCTGAGGAGTTCCGCGATGGCTTTGAACGGCCTTTCGACAACGGGTACGTTCGACTGGATGACCGCGAGCAGGTCGTTCTGTTTTTTGTCGAGAGATACGGGTAACATGCTGTTCGCCTAAGGAAAAAAACTTTAACATTTTACATACGGTACTTTCCTTTGCTCGCCCAAAGGAAAGTATCCAAAGGAAAAGGCGCCCTGTGAAAAGCCTTTTCCCCCGTTCACTGCCCGTTTTTCGGGAATGTGTGAACTCACGAGCCTTCGGCTCGCTCGGACAGCACCCATTCTTTTTCCGAAAACCGGTTGTGAACGCGGGGCTTTTCAACGGGTTGATAATTCAAAAACTTCAAAGGTCTATATTCTATTTATAATCAATGTATTACACTACACCACAGTATGGATTTCAGAGGGTTGTTGGTATTATTTCCCCGTAATGTTATTCGATTCCGATTTCGCTGTCGGTGAGATAGCAGGCCGGATCGGGCGCCCAGATATCTCCGGTCACCGCCTCGGCGCGCGCGCGGAAGTTGCCTCCGCACACATCCAGAAAGCGGCATTGCGCGCATCTCCCCGTGACATGGCGCTTTTTGTCCTTGAGTTTCATGAGGAAATCGTTGTTCCTGTCCGTCCATATCTCGCCGAATGAATGGTCGCGCACATTTCCGAGAATATGGTGACGCCAGAACTGATCGGGGTGAACGGAACCGTCCCATCCGATGGACGACACTCCCACGCCCGAACTGTTCCCGCCGTTGAACCTGAGGAGTTCGAGCACCTGTTCCGCCCGAGGCGGATTTTCACGGGTAAGTCGGAGATACAGATAGGGGCCGTCACAGTGATTGTCAACGGTCAGAACCTCGATTTTCCTGCCGTGACGGTGGAGTTCCGCTGTCCGGTCGATGATCGTGTCCACGACGGCGCGGGTGCTTTCATGGGAAAGCGCCTCGTCGAGGAGTCCTTTACCTCTTCCCGTGTACACAAGATGGTAAAAACAGATGCGGGGGATACCTTCCTGTTCGAGCAGGGCAAACACTGCGGGAATTTCGCTCACATTACGATGGGTTATAGTGAAGCGGAGGCCCGTTTTTATGCCTGCCTCGCGGGCATTCCGAAGTCCTTGGATGGCTCTGTCGAACGAGCCTTGAACGCCCCGGAAGGAATCGTGAACCGCAGGGCCGCCGTCCAGACTGACTCCGACATACGAAAGACCGACATCGGCGAGTGCGTGGGCTTTTTCCGGAGTTATGAGCGTCCCGTTCGTTGAGATAACCGCCCGCATGCCCGATTTGACTGCATGTCCGGCAAGGAGCGCAAGATCGGGATGCATGAGCGGCTCGCCGCCGGAAAACAGGACGACCGGGGAACCGAATTTCGCCAGATCGTCGATAACACGCATGAGTTCATCGGTTGTCATTTCCCCGGAGGGCCTGGCATCGTTCGCGCCCGCGTAGCAGTGAACGCACTTCAGGTTGCAGCGCCTCGTTATATTCATGATCACGACGGGCCGCTTGTCCTCGGAAAACTGGAGAAGGTGGGAAGGCAGCTCTGAAGAGCGCCGTCCATACCGGAGCACATCCGAAGGTTCTATCGAGTCGCAGTACAGCTTGGAAATACCGACCACCGGTTCATGTCTCCCTTCCGCGTGCATCGCAGAGCGCTTTTATAAGCCCGTCGGTTGTGTATTCGGAGGCGCAGACAGCGGGTTCAAGACCATAGCGCCCGATGGCTTTCGTCGTTTCTGGACCGATGCTTGCGAGGATAACGTTTCCGGGCAGCTCGTCCGGGGAAATATTATCGAAAAAGCCATCCACAGTCGATGCGCTCGTAAACGTCACAATGTCTATCCCGCCCTTTCGCACACGGTCGAGAACCGCCGTATCCATGCGCTCCGGCTGTGTGGAATAAAATGTCACCTCATCGACGGTTGCGCCTCTGCTCCTGAGCCCGTCGGGGACATAGCTCCTGCCCCTGTCGGAACGGACGAGCAGAAAATGTTTCGCCGCCGGGTCGGTGTGTTCACATATCGCATCGAGGAGCCCCTCGGCGATATATGCCTCGGCTTTCACATCCGCCGATATGCCGTGTTCGAGGAGCGACTGCGCGGTCGCGGGCCCGATGGCGCCGATCATTTTCCCCGCCGGAAGCTCCGAATCCATATTCATGTTCTTTAACGCCCGGAAAAACGATTCGACTCCGTTGACGCTGAAAAAAAGGATGGCGTCATAGACGGGCAGTTTTCCGAGCGCATCCAGAACTTCGGGAGTGTCGATGGTGTCGACCGTTGTGATGGCGGGCATGAGCACCGGTTCGGCTCCCAGTTCACGGAGCTTGTCGGAAAACTGCTTCGATTGCCGTTGCGGCCGGGTAATCCCGATCCTGAGACCGGCGAGAGGATGAGGACAGAACCACGCGAGTGTTTCGTGAAGGGCGACGGTTTTTCCTACAACAAGGAGCGCGGGAGGGGAAACGTTCTGCTCCTCAGCTTTCAGATGAATATCCGCGAGGCTGCCGGTTACGACTTTCTGGGAAGGCGTTGTGCCCTGTTCGATGAGCGCGGCAGGAGTATCCGCCGGAAGACCGCCCGCCCTGAGTTCCTCTGCGATATGGGCAAGGTTGCCGACCCCCATGAACACCACGATGGTATCGACCGCCTGTGCTATGTGGCTCCAGCGAACCGTGTCTTCATGTTTACCGCTTGCGGCGTGGCCCGTGACGATGCCTACCGATGAGGCGAAACTCCGGTGCGTCAGGGGAATGCCGGCATATGCCGGGGCCGCAGTGAGAGCCGAAACTCCCGGGACGATCTCGAACGGGATGCCCTCCCTGCGAAGCCGTTCGGCTTCCTCGCCGCCGCGTCCGAATAGAAACGGATCGCCTCCCTTGAGCCGGACTGTTTCGAGACCCTTTTTTCCGAAATCGGCCAGCATATCCGCTATCTCATCCTGGGTTTTCGTATGATTATCAGCGCTTTTCCCCACATCGATGAGTGTGCAGCCTTCCTTTGTATTGGAAAGAAGAGATGCATCGATAAGCCTGTCGTAGAGGACGACATCCGCCCGGCGGAGAAGCTCGATCGCTTTCACCGTGATGAGTCCCGGATCGCCGGGTCCTGCTCCTACAAGATAAACCATGAAAACAGCCCCTGTACTGCATGGAAAAATGTGGTTGATATGTTCCCGATCCGCTCCGGCAACTGCTTGTCCGCATTATGGATAATAAATAAACGGAAAACGGAGTTCAACAGAGAATTTGGCTGTTCTGAAGCCCCTATAATTTTTCAGAATACTTTTAAGATGATACTTTCCTTTGCACACCCAAAGGAAAGTATCCAAAGGAAAGGGTGCCCGTGAAAAGCCTTATTCCCCGTTCACTGCCCGTTTTTCGGGAATGTGTGAACTCACGAGCCTTCGGCTCGCTCGGACAGCACCCATTCTTTTTCCGAAAACCGGTTGTGACCGCGGGGCTTTTCAACGGGAAAATAAATTCTCAGGCAATTTTTTGATTCTATTTATAATCAAAATGTTATTCAACATTCAGATATGGATTTGGGGATCACAAGAGAATTTAATGATTTCCATTTTACTCTATCGTTATAGTGGTCACTCTTATAATGATTATTTTTTGCCGTTATTACCGACCGCACGGCGTAACCTTCCGGCCATCTCCCGCGCCGATGTTTGCGCCTGTTCGGGAGTTGCGTGAATAGTTTCCCTCATCATATCCCCGTGTCCGGCGGGAGAGACGAAACCGCTGAAGACAATCTCCCTGCCCTCGAAACGGGCAAGCGCGCCCACCGGCATATGGCAACCCATGCCGAGGGTTTCGATAAACGCCCGCTCGGTCTCCACGCAGGCGCGGACATCGCGGTCATCAATTGCATTCAGGAGCGACAGGACATCGGGGTCATCCGCTCTGCATTCCAGGCCGAGCGCACCCTGGCACGGCGCGGGCAGGACGGTTTCGGTGTCCAGATACTCCGTGACCGCCGAAGAAAGCCCGAGACGTTCGAGTCCCGCGGCTGCAAGCACGACCGCATCGACGGATTCATGGCCGGGTTTTTTCAGCCGTGTTTCGATATTTCCCCGAATATCGGCAAAAACGACATCGGGGCGGACAGCCCGAATCTGAACCCTCCGCCTGATACTGCCAGTGGCGATGACACTTCCGGAGGGAAGCGTTTTGAGCGTATGACCGACCGGAGAGACCAGGACATCGCGGTAATCCGCCCTTTCAGGCGCCGCGCCGAGCACGAGCCCTTCGGGAAGTTTCGACGGCAGGTCCTTGAGGCTGTGCACAGCAGCGTCAATCTTATGCAGGAGCAGGGCGTTCTCTATACTCCGCACAAACGCTCCGCGGCCGCCGAAGTCCGAAAGCGGAGAGGTGCGATCGATATCCCCTTCGGTTTTAATGATACGCGTTTCGATTTTCAGTTCCGGAAACATGAGCATGAGCCGCGCCCGGACAGTTTCCGTCTGGGCAAGCGCAAGAGTGCTTCCGCGTGTTCCGAGTACCAGTGATATTCTCTTCATGGCTGGACAGGACATTTTATTCGTTTTTTTCGTCGATAAAGAGCTCGCGAACGGAATTTACGAGACGTTCCCGGGAGCTTTCCGATGCCGCGGCGCGCATGGTTATGGTGGGATTGTGAAGAATTTTTCTCACAACACGCCGTGTGACAAGATCGAGCGTTTTAAAAGCTTCCGGATTTATACGGTTTCTGACCTTGTCGAGTTCTTCCTGGCGGATAGATTCGCACCGCTCGCGGAGACGCTGGATTACCGGGATAACGGTGCGTTCCGAAAGCCATGAGCGAAATTCTTCGACCTCTTTAACGATCAGTTTTTTTGCTTTTTCGGCCTCGCTTTTACGTTTGTCACGGTTGCCGAAAATGACATCCTCGAGGTCATCTATGTTATAGAGAACGATACGGTCGGTGTCCGAGGCATCGGGCTCGACATTGCGGGGTACTCCGAGGTCGATGATAAAGAGCGGCGAGTTTTTGCGGGCTTGCATGTATGTCAGAAAATCGCTCGTTTTCATGACCGGACTGCAGCTTGCGACCGACGAGAGTATGATATCGACCGAAGAACTCATCGGGGCGATCTTGTCGAACGGTATTGTCTCCCCGGCGACTCTGCCGGCGAGATCGGCAGCCCGCAGCGCCGTCCTGTTCGAGACGTACAGCCGTTCCACACCGGAATTGACGAGCTGCCGCGCGCAGAGCTCGCCGATTTTACCGGCGCCTACGAGAAGAACCGAACGGCCGTCGAGCGTGCCGAAAACCTTTCGTGCGAGTTCGACCGCCGCATAGCTTACCGAGACGGCTCCCTCGCCGATCGATGTGGTATTCCGTGCGAGCTTGCCGACCCTGAAAGTATGGTGAAAGAGGCGGTTGAACACCGGGCCCGTGCACAGGTGGTCGCATGCGGCCGAGTAGGCGTTTTTGACCTGTCCGAATATCTGCGGCTCGCCGATGATCATCGAGTCGAGACCGCATGTCACCATGAAGAGGTGTTCGACGACCTCCATCCCCTGGAACCGGTAGAATCTGTCCAACATGGATGGCTCCTGGCCGGTCACCGAAAGAATGTACCGCTCGATAAGACCGCGTACCTTTTTTACCGGTTCGCTGAGCACCGTGTACAGTTCGGTCCTGTTACAGGTGGAAAGCACCACGCATTCCGAGACGCCCCGAATGGATTTCAAACCCTTCAGAACGGCACCGAGCGAATCGGGTGAGATCGATACTTTCTCGCGCAGCTCCACCTCGGCGGTTTTGTGGGAAATACCGGTCATGAAGAAATGACTTTTTTTAATTCCTCCCATACTGCTTCTTTCCCCGATAAAAAAAAGAGTGCGCGTGTTTCATCCCGCACCAGCCACGAGAGCGCCGTGTTTTTCCGTTCGGCTGTCAGATCGGCGCAGGATATAATATACGTTCTAATTTCACCCATCGCCTCGATAAAATCGCCATACCGTTCAGGAAACAGCTTCTCGAGTTCGCAGCGGATATGCCCCGCCAGCCCCGGACACAGTCCGCCGGTAGATATCGCGATACGCAGCGGGCCGCGTCTGACCACCGCGCCGGAATAGAAATCACAGAGCGCCGGGGTATCTACGACGTTGACAAGAATCCGTTTCCGTCGCGCAGCTTCGGCAATCGCGGCATTGACATCCTCATCGTCCGTGGCGGCGAATACGAGGAATGCGCCATCGATATCGTCCGGCTCGAACCGTTTTGTTTTCAGAACGAACATACCCTGCTCCGACAGAGCGGTAATTCCGCCGGACGGGTTTTCCGCCACCACGGTTAGCACGGCTCCGGTCTCGATGAGGTCGCGGGCTTTTCTGAGGGCGACCGCTCCACCGCCCACGATGACACAGGGTCTTCCGCCGATCGGAAGAAAGATCGGATACAGGGGATGTTCATTCATGCCGTTGCTTCCGGTGCTGTTATTGAAATGCCTGAAAAACAGGAACGTGCCCGGAATTTTTCCTTTATGCGCCAGGAAAGAGTGAAAATCGGTAAAATCATATGGACAGAAAGGGTGATGTTCCGGGGTGATATTATATAGTTCTTTTATATTTATCAACTTACAAAATGCACGTATATTTTATAACGTATAAAAGATACTTTGAGAAAGATTTTCTGTCAAGGTGTTACGGCTTTGTGGCCATGCAGGTTCATCTTGCAAAAAACCGGTATGAGGTTATATTTCATGCTGACCGGAGAAAAATATGATAGCAGGTATCGGAATTGACATACTGAGAGCCGACCGCATCAGGTCGGCAATAGAGCGTTATGGTGAACGGTTTACACGCCGTGTATTCACCTGCACCGAGCTGGAATACTGCCGCTCGAAGAAAAACGCATACGAAAGCCTGGCAGCCCGGTTCGCCGTAAAAGAGGCCGCGTTCAAGGCTCTCGGCAGGGGATGGGACGAATGCGGCGGATTCACAGCGGTTGAGGTCGTCACGGGGAACGGTGGCCGCCCTGAGATTGTCTTTTGCGGGAAAGCCAGGAAGATTGCGGACAGCATCGGTGTCAGCCGTGCCTTTGTCACCATTACCCACGACAGCGGCATTTCGGCAGCGGTAGTTATTCTGGAAAAACAGGTTTGATTGTATACCACTTGTTTAACTTGTACGGAGGTACTATGAAACGCATGGTTATTGCTGTGCTGGTTGTTCTGTGTATGTTGTCAGGTATGACGCCGGTATTGGCAGCTCCGGTTCTCGAACCGTATACGTACGTATTCGATTTCGAAAACGGTTCTGTGGGCGCATGGTCGTCCTATCCTCCTTCCCAGGACACTGCATACGATCCGACCATATGGGTAAAACCTCTCTATGCTGACAAAAAAGCCCAGAACAGAGCCCTTTACCGGGAAATCACCCCGAATTTCGAAATCGACACTATGTTCGGCGTCAGGAAAAAACTCGATCTGTATGTCGATGCATCGAGCGTTCTGACGTTCAAGTGCTTTATTAAGAGTAACCGCGATATCGGCGGCGTCCGGGTTCGCTTCGGATTTGCCGACGGGACCATGGTCGAGCGGACGATTTCGTTCAGTGCACGGTCGACCTGGCGTGACTGCGCCATCAAAATGAGCGATGTCATCTCCGGAGGGAGCATGCAGAAGCTTGCGGCGGTTGCCTTTATGGCGTTCTGTCCCAACGCCGACCCGGAAAACCTCCTCCGTTTCGGAGTCGATGATGTCAAAATAAACGGTATGCGCGAATCCGCATGGAAATTCAGCTCCCCGGCCGTTCACAAGCTCGATGAGTGGCCGGAATACATAGCGGGGAAGCATTTCACCGAGGGCGAGTCGATTACCATCTCCGGCAATCCGCCGTTCAATGTCGGTTCGGCGGCGGTCATAGTCTCGCAGGCGCTTACTGGTGAAATTACCGGCACTTTCCGGATGAAGAAAACGGACAGCGACTGGTCGGTTTCGATTCCGCTCACACCGGGTACCGGGATCACATCGGGCATGTGGCGTGTCACGGTCAAGGCATCCTCGAAGGACAAGAAGGACGATACCATCTCGACGGACCTCGTGTTTCTCGTCAGGCGCGCCGATGCGCCGAAAACCAATCCGCGCCTGCTCATGAAACCCGGCGACGCCCCGAAGATACTGGACAAGGCTTCCTCCGGGCGAATGCGCGAGATATGGGAAAGCCTCCAGCAGAATGCAAGCAGAACCCGGGGCGCCCGCAAGCCGGAAGAATTCAAGTACAACCTCGATGCCTATGACGATATATACTGGCTGCCGACTTACGGCGGATATATCCAGGCCATCAGCACACCGTCCACCTATATCCGGGCGAACGGAATCGTATACGGTATTTCGGGGGACGCCGAAGCGGGAGATGCCGCCTGCCGCGCGCTCCTCATGATGGCGAAATGGCCGAGCTTCGTTCATCCCCATATTCTGAACCAGGGGCAGTTCACCTACTGGCCGGTCGGACAGAAGCTGGCGGACCTGGCTATCGGATTCGACATGGTGTGCGCCCGTTTTACCCCGGAGGAGCGCCGCGAGGTAGCCGATGCGCTCTATTCGAAGGGAGTCACCGAGGTTTTCAAGGAGTATGTCCGCGACAACAGGGTTTCATCGAACACCTCGAACTGGATCGGCGATGTAACCGGCGGCGGGCTGCTCTGTGCGCTTGCGGTCATGAACGATTTCAAAGATGAGGACATGGAGCCGTACATGACCGGGATGCTCCTCAAGCTCAATGCCCTCATACAGTCGATCGACAGGGACGGCGATTACGGCGAGGGGTATTCCTATCTCAACCATGCGATGCACTGCATCAATGTCGCCTTGCCCGCCCTCGACAACACATTCGGTATAAAGTTCCCCGAAAAACTCGCTCAATCATATAAATTTCTCCTCTATCAGATGGATTCGTCGACGAAGGAACTGTACGATTACGGGGATACGGTCGACCGCCTGTCCAGCATGTCTGTCTTTTCCTATCTCATCTCTAGGTATCACGACCCCCGCCTGAAATGGCTCTACGACCTCGCTCCGGGCAGGAGCGATGTCGATCTTCTGCTCATGGATGACAGTGTCCCTTCACAGGGGCCGGAGGGACTTCCGACTTCGGTTCTGTTCAGGGATACGGGCACGGCGGTTTTAAGGAGCGGATTCGGGCACGAGGATTTTATGGTTGTATTCCGCTGCGGGGCCTTTTTCAACCATCAGCATTTCGACCAGGGGGCGTTCTATCTCTCCGATCGCGGCGAGAATTTCCTCACCGAAGTGGGCAGGAGCGATTATTATGACGATCCATGGTACCAGAAGCTCGTCATCCAACCCGCGGGGCACAATTGCATTCTCGTCGACAGGAACCCCGAAAGCCAGCGTCACGGGGACCTGCTTGACGATGTGCCCGCATGGACGAACGCCGCCTCCGTGACGGATTTTATGACGTTCGATGACGGCGCTTTCGTATCGGGACGGCTCGATCCGATTTACCGGGGGAAACTGACTACCCTGCGGCGAAATATCCTCTACTGCGCCCCGAGAACGATCGTTCTCATCGACGAGGCTGTCGGCGCAGGCGATGCGCGCGAGATAAATCTGCGATTCCATGCCCCGCGCAAAGAGGATATCACAGTCAGCGGCAAGGACGCCTCAATCACACGGGCAGACAAAACTCTCACCATCCGCACTGTTTCTCCGGCAGGGTATACATCAGAAATTCTCAAACGTCCCCCGACCATCTACGAATTTGGCCGTGAGGATGCAGTCACCATGAAGACCCGTGGCTTCCTCCAGCTTTCGGCAGACCTCGGGAAGGAAGCGACGACCTTCGTGAATGTGTTGACCACTGATGCGGGTGTGGTCGGCGGTCTCAACGAGCGGTCATACGGCGATCATGTCACCTTGTCGCTGGGTAACGTTGCATATTCGATCAATACAACCGCCGGAAAACAATATTCCGCGGATGGTATAACCACCGACGCTCTTGTTTATGCCACCCTGAGCGACGGATTCAAGGCCATGAGGGCGACTAAGGTCGTTTCCGGCGCAGGAACGCTCCTGAGCGCGACCGCCCCGGTCTCGGTTGTGGTGAGGCCCGGAAGAATCGTCTACGCTGCCCCGGCACGTACTGATGTAACCCTCAGGCTCGATGCCAAACCCGGCCAGGTCAGGCTCGACGGGAAACTTACGAAGGATTGGAACTACGACAAGAAAGCGGGATTGAAACTGAAGCTTTCACCCGGCTCCGGAGTGATCGAGATACAGTAGTACGGACACAGCATATACTCTACGATACATCAGATGGTATTTATGTTGTGATAACAGCATTATCGGGAAATATGTTTTAATCGAAAGAATTCATTGCAGCTTGCTGCGGGGTAAAAGCCCCTTCCGTCACTTCGTGACACCTTCCCCCGTACCGGGGGCAGGAAACTACAGGAGTCGCACCAATTTTCCTTGACCCTTGAGGGGGAAAGGGATTAAGGGTTAGGGGGCCTGATCGGATACCCCGGAGTTCACTCACGGGTAGTTCATTGTTTGCAGGGACGATATGAAAATTCATTATATCCAGCATGTTCCGTTCGAGGGGCCGGCGCTGGTTGAATCGTGGGCGCGCGACAGGGGGCATTCCATCAAGGGGACTCTGCTCTATCGCGGCGATGCGCTGCCCGACCTCGGAAGCTTCGATCTGCTGGTCATTCTCGGCGGGCCGATGAATATTTACGAGGATTCCGTATACTCCTGGCTTACCGGGGAGAAACGTTTTCTTGAAAAAGCCGTTGCTGGCGGAAAAACGGCGCTCGGAATCTGTCTCGGAGCACAGTTGCTCGCAGATGTGCTTGGCGGGAAAGTGTACAAAAACAGCGAGCCCGAGATCGGCTGGTTTCCCGTATCGCTGACGGAGCACGGTGAACAATCCCCCGTTTTCGGCGGATTACCGAAGCGTTTTACCGCCTTTCACTGGCACGGCGATACGTTCACCGAACCTCCGGGAGGCAGAATCACCGTGGAAACGGACTGCTGCGCACATCAGGCGTTCGAGTATAAAGGCCGTGTTTTCGGGCTGCAGTTCCACCTCGAATCGACACACGAGAGTATTCGACTGTTGATAGAAAACAGCGATGATTACACCCGTAAGGGGCGTTATATCCAGAAGCCGGAAGAAATGCTGTCGCAAATCACGTACACCTGTGAGACGGAGCGCAGCCTCGATGTTTTTCTTGATGCGGTCATCCGAAGGATTACACCTGATTTTAAGCAAGCATTGTAACATAAATTGTATTATATTAAAGATTCACATGTTGCGGGGTGATGTTCACCTTCTGTCAAAAATGGAAGGAACAGGATTCTCACCCCTTTTTTTTTAAGATTGATACCTATCACCTTGCGCAACGGATATGTTCATGAAAAACAAAAGGGATTTACGGAAACTGATACAAACGATAAACGAGCGTGAAACCGACGCTTATGCGGAGCTTACCGGCGAGTATGATTTCAGCGATTTTGTCCTGACCGTCGATTATGTTGCCCACGATGTTTCGCGTGTATCGGCGCGCATGAGGGTACGCGTGTTATTCGAAGCGGCGAAATTCCCCCATGATGTGTTCACTCCGAAAAGCCGTGAAATCGGAGCCCGCGACTTTCTTGTCCGCAGTTTTGACATGCGCTCGGGGAGGTACACGGTACGGGCTTCCGGAGTGAAGGGGGGACGGATTTTCATCGACCGTCCCGGACAGGAAATGCTCGAATCGACCGCCGTTGTTCTGGGGAAGACCTACATTGAAGTCCGTTTTACCGCCGAACTTCCTGTCAGGAAGGGGAAAGTGGATTCATCTTCCGCAGCCGAGCTGCTTATGGAGAGCATTCCGAGAGTGGTCCTCGAAAGTCTCATATTCAAGAATGTCGATGGTGACCGGCTTGCGGAATGGATTGAAGCATACGAAGACGCCGATGCAGTCCGCGCGCAGCTCTCCAGTCATAATCTCGTGGCGTTTATCGCCGATGGGAGCATTCTGCCGAGAAAAGGCGCCGACGATCCCCGGCCGGCCGAAGAAAAGGCTCATGAATTCACCGCGCCGGATGAGCTGGCGGTTACTCTCGATCTTCCCAACAGGGGGCATGTCCGCGGACTCGGGATTCCGGCCGGAATCACGCTTCTGACCGGAGGGCGTTTCCACGGGAAATCCACGGTTCTCAGGGCGCTGGAACTCGGAGTATACAATCACATCCCCGGCGACGGGAGGACATATGTGATTACCGTTTCCGACGCCGCGGGCATACATGCCGAAACAGGGCGGCGTATCGAACGGGTGAACCTCACGCCGTTTTTCGGGAGCGGCGGCAGCGGCATCGATACGGCGAATTTTTCCTCCGAAAACGCGACCGCCACGGAATCCATAGCGGCGAATATCATGGAAACACTCGAGATCGGAAGTTCGCTCCTGCTTTTCGATGAGGATTCCCTCCCCGCCGATATGATCGTGCGGGATGCCCGCATGCAGGCGCTTATCCCGAAAGACGACGAGCCTTCCGCAACCCTGATCGACATACTCCCCGTACTCCGCGACGAGATGAACGTTTCTGCGATCATTGCGCTCAGCGGGGCAGGTGATTATTTCGATATCGCCGACACCGTCATAGCCATGAAGCGGTACAGTCCGGTTGCGGTAACCGCAAAAGCCCGTAAAATAGCCGCAGATAAACCATCGGGCAGAAAAAAGGAACGCCCCGGCGATATCGGTAAATGCCTGACCGGGCGGCTGCCGCTCGAACACAGTTTTGAACCCGATAAAACAGCCCGGAGCGATGCCCCGAAACCATCCGAGAAAATGTGTGTTCAGTATGGCAGCGATTTTATCGACATCAGCCGGGTCAGACAGGTTGTCAATCCTTCGCAGGCCCGGGCGATTTCGAGAAGTCTTGCCCTCGTGCACCGACTTATCGGCAGCTCCGGTTCGCTCGGCGATGTGGTGAAAAAAGTCATAAACCGTATCGAAACGGTCGGTCTCGATACCCTGTCGAGCCGTATGATGGGGGATTTGGCGATGTTCCGCGCCCATGAGCTTGCGGCAGCCCTCAACAGGATGCGGAAGCTGAAAATCAAATAGCCGGACAGAAAGCTGTGACTCGTTAAACAATCCCGAAGCGGAACTCCGCGGAATTCTTCTCAATAAAAAAAGGGCCTCTGTTTTCACAGAGACCCTTGATGTTCAAAGTTCCAGTGCGGTTATACCTGCCGTACTTTATTTGCCTCGGGGCCTTTTTTGCCTTGAACTTTTTCGTATTCAACGGCGCGACCTTCCTGGAGATTGCGGAATCCGTCCATCATGATATTCGTGTGATGAACGAATAAATCAGGGCCGCCATCATCTGGGGTAATAAATCCGTACCCTTTCTGCTCGTTGAACCACTTTACCTTACCCTTTGCCATGTAAGCTCCTCAATTACGAGGTTCGTCCTTCCCGGTTGAACCTCAATACCTCCCTCATTTTACCGTTGAATATGCCCCGAGGGATAAAGGCGCATTCAATAATTGACTACGCAATATAATCATTCTTATGCAAAGTGTCAAAAAATCTTTTATTCCGTGTTGTTTATATAAAAATATCTCTCCATAGGCAAGTCCGGGTGGAGCGAGTGGGTGAAAATCGTATTCTGGATTATCTTCGTTCCCGCAGAAGTACTATATTCAGGCTTTTCGGACTTTCCCCGCATCAAACGGGGCGTCAGTGAATCTTGAAGATAGCAGTGTCCGGATAAATTTCATATCAATTGGAATAATGTATTGAAAACGCTGAGGTTTTCAATACATTCCATAATTCTCGATGTGATTTCTCATTTTTTACGACAACCCCCTTCGGCGCTTACGCGCCTGTTTCTCCCGGAGGGAGCACCATAGTGTGGTGCTTGCAGTTATATCCTGCCCCCTTGTAGGAGAGGATGTCATAAAGTGACAGAAAGGGGGCATTTTATAAAATTATCCGGACAGTTCTGGTAAAAGATTTAAAAATACAAATCCGTGTTTATATCCGCCGTATTAATAGATCGGGCAATAATTACGCCTCCCGGTTCCGTAACGGGACATGCCGTACGATATGAACCTCAATCACATAGACTGTCCGATATTGTACAGTATATGTTTCAAATCGTACATATTCTCATGATAATGCAACCCCTGCATCGGGGATACTTTCCCGAAACCGCATTATTCTCCGGCATTTATGTCTCACCATATACTTTTGGAATACTATTTGCTTAATAATAATGATTGTATCACATGATACTGTTTGTCAGGAATGGGAATTGAATTGCCATATTACAGGCTATGGTATCTTCAATATTTTTAAATCTATTGCAGCGGATTTCCTGTATCCCTTATGACCACCTCAGGTGTATGCCTCCGGAAAGCCGGTGATGACCGATGATAAACAGTTGTGATACAAAACGGTTTTTTCCCATTTCCGGCGCACCGGATTTTCAAAAACATGAAAAAGAAACACGCGGATTTCTTATATTCGGGTTTTTTGCGGTTATTGCATTCATCGGAATTGCCGGCTCTTATACATTTTTGAAAAAACCCGTTATAAAAGTTGTAAAACCGTTCATGACGGAACTTGTACTGAGAAAAAAGGGACTGACAACTCCTCTGGTAATCAAAAAACGGAGTTTCACCCGAAAATTCCCCATGACGAACGGCATCCGTTTTCGGTTACCCGCAGACCGGATTTCTATGAAACTTCCACCTTCACCGGACGCCATGAACGATGAGATCAATATGGCATATGATTATACCGGGAAACATTTCCCCGATGATGGCCTTACATTTCCGAAATATGAAAATCCTGATAATCCGGGAGGACATTATTCGCAGGACATTTCCTTGAAAAACGAGATGTTCGCTCTGGGGGATCTCGATAACGGGATATATAAGGCAACTGTCATACAGGATTCACGCAACAAGAAAAATATACACGGTTTTGTGTATATCGCGACTGTATGGGGAACGGAGTTCGCTCCTCCGGACCAGTTGAGACGGTCTGTGTTGAGTCTGGCCGAAGCGGTAAACCGTTATACCGGGATTCATGCAAAAATCGATTCTCACCTCATGCTCGATTCCTCACGGCTGTTCTCCATGCCGCTCATATACATCACGACCGATACGGCTTTCGAGCTCACCCCGAGAGAAGCTGAAAACCTGGGAAAATATCTCAGAAACGGCGGTTTCGCGGTTCTGGACAATGCTGCTCCCAATACGGAATACAGCCCGGCCGAGGCCTCGCTCCGTATGATGCTCAGGAATGCACTCGGCAAGGATGCGCGGTTCGAGCCGATACCGGACAGCCACCATCTTTACCACTGTTACTTCGATTTTAACGACGGCCCTCCGCTGGGCAGCGAGACGCGGAAGTATGTTCCTTCTGCCCTGCCGATGGCGACGATGCTTTCTAGTTTAACCGGAACCGTACATTACCTCGAAGGCGTCTGGATAAAAAACAGGCTTGTGGCGGTATATTCGGACAAAGGATATGCGCTCAAGTGGAAGGATTTTGAAAACAACAGCCCTCAGCTTAAAATCGGTGTCAACATGGTCGTTTTCGCGCTCACCCAGGAAGATGGGATAACGCAGCGGAACATGAAACGATTTACCGGAATACAGTAGGAGTAATTCATGACCTGCTATTCCAAATATGCAGGAATATATTTTTTGTAAAACAATTATTTATTGGGATATTATTCAATGATATACTTTGGGGGAAAGGAGGAAAAACTGATGTCCACGGCAACGGTTACGACCAAAGGGCAGATCGTCATACCCTCTAAAATCCGGCAGAGACTGAAAATAAAAAGAGGAACCAAATTGTGTATAACGGAAAGAGGGGACCAGATTATCATTCAGCCTCTGACAAGTGATTATTTTGGAAAAATGGCAGGGATTCTGCCGACCGAAGGGAAATTATCAAAGACACTCCTGGAAGAACGCGCAAAAGATAAAGACAGGGAAGCTTAAACGATGACAAGAATCCTGGATGCTCACGGGCTCATGGTTTTTTTTGAAAAAGAACCCGGTTTTGAAAAGATTGAATCATTTTTTAACGACGCTGTCGAGAAAGATGTTAACCTGCTCATGACATCGGTTAATTTTGGCGAGGTTTATCACATTATTTTAAGGGAGTGCGGAAAAGAAAAAGCTCAAGAGATAGAAAATATAATCGGGACTTTACCTGTCGATATTATTGATGTCGACATCCAGCTTGCCCGTGAAGCCGCCCGCTTCAAAGCCCGTCACCGGATATCCTATGCCGATTGTTTCGCTGCCGCCCTGGCGAAAATATGCCATGGAGTGGTTGTAACGGGTGATAAGGAATTTAAAGAGCTGGAAAATGAAATCGGAATTGAATGGCTGTAATATCCGATTCAGAATAATTGAAATGTTATATGACTGATAAGGAAAAAATTGTACAACCGAAATCATGATTTATCCCTGTAGGGGTAATTCATGAATTACCCCTACATAATGCACGATACACGGATTTTCCACTGACACCATATTATTTAGGTGAATACCTCGGCAGACTGCATCCTGCCGGAGCCGGGTAAAACCTCACGGCGCAGCCGCCGCCCGCCGCCATGTTTATATCGATTGAATCACCGGCGGTGATCAGCACCTCACGTTTCCGGACATCCTCGGGTCCGCTCCCATCCGCATAGATTTCAGCGGCATAATCGCCCTCGCCGAGAAAATCGAGCGATACGGTCATGAGACGCGGTGTCCAGTCGGTAATACTCCCCAGATACCATTCATCGGCGTACTGACGGGCTATGGCAATGAAATCGCCCACCTCCCCGGCGATAACCCTCGTTTTGTCCCATGTGACCGGAACGGCTTCGAGAAAATCCATGCCCGGCTTGTTACGGTAGTTTGCGGGATGGTCGGCAAGCATCTGGAGCGGGCTTTCAAATATGACATAGAGCGCGAGCTGGTGGCACCGTGTTCCCTGAGTCATCGGCTCGACAGACTGGGGTTTGAACTGTTCTTTCGTCGCGTTCGAAAATCCACCGGGCGTGTAATCCATGGGCCCCGCAAGCATTCTCGTAAAGGGAAGAGTGCAGTCGTGGTCGGGTGTGATACGGTCGCTCCACTTGCTGTATTCGAGACCCATGACGCCCTCGCGGGTGATGAGGTTCGGATACGTGCGCCGTATGCCGGTCGGTTTATATGCGCCGTGGAAATCGACAAGTAGCTTGTGCGCCGCCGCCTTCTGAACAGCCCGATGATAAAAGTTGACCATCTCCTGATCGTCACGGTTCATATAGTCGATTTTAACGCCCTTGACGCCCCATTTTTCGTAGAGCGGGAACGCTTCGTCCATCTGGCGGTCAACGCATTTCCAGTTGAGCCAGAGGATGATACCGACACCGCGCTCCCCGGCATACTGTACGAGACCGGGAACATCGATCTGAGGAATCGACTTTGTTATATCGACCTCGCCATCGGCATGGTCGCCGTACCAGCCCGCATCGACGAGCATGTACCGGAGGCCGTAATCTCCGGCGAAATCGATGAAGTATTTCATGGTCCGGTCGTCCATCGCACCCTTGAAATTCCGGTCTTTCACGACCTGTCCGCTCCACCAGTCCCAGGCAACCTTACCGGGTTGTATCCATGAATTATCGATTACACAGGGGGCATTGAGGTTGAGGACGATGTTTGATTCGATGAGATCGCCCGGTTGCTCGCCGATCATGAGGACGCGCCAGGGTGTCCCATGGGGAGTTTTAATACGGGCGCATACCCCGGAGCTGTCGGGCAGGGGGGAGAGCGATGCTGTGAGACCGGACGGCTTCCCCCCGGCCTTTTTAAGGTACATACCCGCATAATCGGTAAGATTGGCTTCGGTTATGGCGGCCCATGATTTTTCGGATGCCCTGATGAGAAGAGGCAGCGCTATAAGCGACTGGGGAGAGATCGCACCTAATTTAGAAGCGGTGTAATCGGTTTCGTACGATGTTGTATAGCTGTCGAGATGAAGTCCCCAGTAATCGTGATCGCCTGTGAAATAAAACGATGTCAGCTCACCGGTTATTTCGATGTTATCGAGTGTTTTCTGGACGGGAATGTAATACCTGAATGCGATGCCGTCGTTGTACGCCCTGAAAATGAGATTGATTTTCCTTTTGTTTTTGTCTTCGAGCTCGATAGTGGCTTCCTTGAAATAATCCCTGATTTCAGATGTTTTCCCGTACGGCATGGAATAGACCACATCGGTGCCCAGAAAGGTGACTTTTTCGACTGTGAGGTCTTCCGAGAATCCATCGCCATTTTTAAGCACAATTCCGAGCGGGGATTGTGTTACGACCGGGACATCGTCAAAGAGAACATCATACATGAGCGTTTTTCTGTTTTCACCGCCCCATGCCATTACCCGGGCTTTGATTCTGCCATCGGGAGAAATGATCGTAATCGGGGTTTTTCCGGTGCCGCATGATACGAGCGTGCACATCAGAATCCCCATCATGAACCCGAGCAGTTTTCCACTGTCAATATTCCATGTCATTGCGAACCTCCCGCTTGTATTGTTGAAAGACTTCCCGCAGTATGATTACAAGCCATAAAATGAAAAGACCGTTCCCAAAATGAATCCTCAGTCTTTTAACCCGACCTATTCATAAAAATTTAATGGAACGCGGATTTTCGCGGATCGAACGGATTTTCGCGGATTTTTTTATCTTTTTTTAGATGTGAACGATTAACAATTACTAAAAATAGTATATCTGGTTATTCAATTAGTTCATAATCACTTGTTTATTGTACGAGTATTGTCATTCCCAAGAACGAAGTGAATTGGGAATCCAGTATTAACATCGTTCTGTCATGAGCATCAAATTATGGATTCCCGTTTTCACGGGAATGACACTTTAACATCTAAAAACATCTCATTCGTAAGTTTTATGTACTGATTGAATAACCGGATAATCTATTTTCTTTATTTGTGTCTTTATGGTGAAATATTCCTATGAATAAACCTCATGTCCATTGATGGTCACAACGAAAGATAAAAATATATGGCTCCTCTAATAATACCTTATAGGGGAGCGAATTATAAAAAAGTTACGTTTTTTCTCAAAGCCCCCTTCCGTCACTTCGTGACACCTTCCCCCGTTCCGGGGGCAGGTAACTACCGGAGTTGCAACGACTTCCCTTGCCCCCTTCAGGGGGAAAGGGATTGAGGGTTTGGGGGCTGTTGTATAAACAAGAATGATTTTTAAAATTTTACACGATAAATAGAGATACCCTATATTTTCAAATAAATATTGAGCTTTTCTCCGTGCTCTCCAGGTCTCCGTGGTGAAATTGGGAATTTATATTTTCAGATAAAACCAAATTAAATTGCGTGGATATCGCGCAATATGTACACTCAGCATACATAAAAATACGGCAATAATCAAGAACCGGATTGAGGAGAACAAAAAAATGTATGTTTCATATATAATTTTTCTTGACATTTTTAATTTTAATATGTATTGTATACGTGTGATGAATAAAGCGGAGGTAATTGATAATGAGTTTACATGATGAAATCGGGCTCCTGAAACCGTTTAAAAGCCAGGGCCATGAAACGCTTCTGACCGTTATACTGACCGCATCACTCCTTGTCAAGGAAGGGCAGCAGCTTCTGCGTCCGTACGGTCTGACGGAAGCGCAGTTCAATGTGCTTCTTCTCCTGAAGGATCAGTCGGAAAACGGGATGCTGAACCAGACAAAACTGGGAAGCATGCTTCTCGTGAACCGTTCGAACATAACCGGGCTTATCGACCGTATGGAACAGGCTGGAATGGTTAAAAGAATTCCGGACGGCGATGACCGTCGGGTCAACCTTGTTCAGATGACCGACGAAGGCCGTCAGCTTCTGGCGAACGCAGAGAAGATTTATTTTAAACGCGTCAACGAAATAACATCTGTTCTGTCCAGCAACGAGTTTGTTCATCTCACCAAGATACTGGAAAGAATACGGAAACAACTGCATTATACCCAGGAATAAATAAAAAGTACCGTGAAATACTGCATAAGGAAGACATTCATGCGCCCATACTGTTTATACATGTACTATATATATAATAACATAATACCGGCTTCTTGCGCTGTAAGGGGAATTTCCCCATGATTTTTCGGTTCGGAGCCCGGACTTTCGCGCCTGGCCGTTTTTAGTGCTGTCGGGCTGCAATGCTTATAATACTTTCCGGTTATCCAGTTTGATAAGCATAGGAAACCTTTTTAATCAGAATTGATAATTTCTTCCGATAGTATGTGATCCCCCCTGCCTGCGGCATCCCCCCTTTTTAAGGGGGGAATGGCTTTTGGGGCACTTTCGTCCCCCTTTCTTTTATAAGGGGGAGACGGCGAAGCCGAGGGGGATCAATCATGTCAGCTGATTTTACTGGATAACCGGATAATACTTTTAACATATTTTTCAGGGTTTTAAATAGTGGATGAAGAGTAAGTATTCATTGTGACCGATTATCACGGTGACATCATCGGCGCCGGCAGGTTCGATGATGATGCACCATAACCGAAACGGATTTTCCGGATACAAACCTTCATTGTGTTACGTTACCATAAGGAGTCAGTTATGAAAACATTGGCTTTATGCTTTCTGCTGATGTTCGCATCGTCAACCGTAAGAGCCCAGGAAGAGACGCTCATTAAGGGTAATGTGGTTCACGGCGGCTTCGGTGGACCTGTTGTCAAAGTCACTTCGTTTAACGGGAAAGTGGAATGGATGACCGGCGGACGCGGCGGATGGATAATCAATCATTCGTTTATTCTCGGCGGCGGCGGATACGGTCTAACATCGGAACCCGATGCTCCCGGTGCAGCCATTGATGTATACGGAGAGAACGAGCTTAAAACGGGTTTCGGGTATGGTGGTGTGGAAATGGAATATATCTTCAGACCGAACAAGCTTATTCATTGTTCAGTATATACACTCATCGGAGGAGGAGGAGTTAATTACTATGTGAACACCGATACGACAGACAATTTTGACAGAGCCGATGCGGTATTTGTTTTCGAGCCGGCGTTTAACGGGACCCTCAATGTGACCAAGTGGTTCAGGATCAGTACGGGTGTGTCATACCGGCTGGTTTCGGGACTCGATCTGGCCGGCCTGAAAGATTCCGATGTAAGCGGACTCGCCGGGTCATTGACCTTCCGTTTCGGAAAATTCTAATGGATTCATATTTGAAAACATAAGGAGTATGCTATGAGAATCATGATCTTATTTATGATGCTGGCAGTTCTGGCGGCGCCTGTTTTTGCTGAGGAGGAAGAAACGCTTTTTTCGGGTTATTCCGGCAACTTTGTGCCCGGAGGATTCATCAGTCCCGATTTCAAGGTCACTCCGATTAACGGGAAAACCGAGCTGCTTGTTGGCGGTCGCGGCGGCTGGATCATCAACCATTCCTTTTCAATCGGCGCCGCAGGCTACGGTCTTGTAACCATTCCCAAAGCCCCCAAGGTAGCCCGGATAGCCGAAGATGATGTCACCGGGGAACTCAGAGACATGAGAATTGGTATGGGTTACGGCGGTCTTCAACTGGAATATGTCTTTATGCCTCAGAAACTTGTCCATGCTTCGATTTCCACGCTTGTCGGCGGCGGTGGAATCGGCTACTTCGATATCGATGATGATGACGACGATCATGATAGTGGATTGGAAGAATCCGACGGATTCTTCGTGTTCGAGCCTGCTGTCGAGGGTACGGTGAATGTGACAAAGTATTTCCGTATAAGCGCAGGAGTATCCTACCGTGTTATCGGCGGTCTCGATGTTAAGGGTCTCGAAACCTCCGATCTTCAGGGTCTTGCGGGTTCGCTGACATTCCGGTTCGGTGTGTTTTAAACAAGGACCGGCATTACCTGTCTGATAATGGTCATAATACGGTAATGCATTCGCACGTATGGAAAAAGGCTGTCAAGGGATGGTTCAAAATGGCCGTTTACAAACCCTTGACAGCCTGTATTAAGATATGCGGTGTTTTTTAACCATGTTTTAAACGAGAGATGTTTCAGGGGAGAATCGACATGTCTACCATTTTACAGACAACACGTTCATGGGTCACCCTTCTGACGGGAATCCTGCTTTTACACGGTTCGGTCTCGGCAGCCGAACCGCCGGCAAAACTCCGTATCGGTACATACGACTCGCGTTTTGTCGCATTGGCCTTTTATCGTTCGGGCAATGTGAAAACCATACGGGAGTTACAGGGTAAACTGGCTGAAGAATTACAGAAAGCACGGGAAGCCAAGGACGAAAAAAAAGTCAAGGAACTCGAATCGCAGGGAACGGCGTTGCAGAATCTTATGCACCAGCAAGTGTTCGGAAATTTGTCTGTCCCGAACATCATGACGACCATCAACGACCAGCTTCCGGCGATCGCGCAAAAGGCGGGTGTGTCGATGATTGTATCCAAATGGGAGATTCAGTATAACAGTTCCGGGATCGAACTGATCGATCTGACCCTCCCATTGGCGGAACTCTTTCATCCGGACGATGCGACCAGAAAGATGATCGAAGAGAGCCTCAAAAAAAATCCGGAACCGGTTTCCGTCTATCAGTTACTCAATCCCTACGATTGAATGACTGAAGCGAAGTGATTCAGAGGAGGACGGTGAAATGGATAAGCATGACGAAAGATCATTGTCTGATCGGATCGAGCAGCTTGAGAGCGTTGTGGAAGAACTCCGGAAAACGCTCACCCAGGTGAACGAGACGTTAGCGCGCAATGAACGTATTGGCGAAACGATGGCGCACGAAAAGTATTCCGCACCGGTTTTTCTGGAACGGACCCGTGAGGCAGCGCAATCGCAGACTGCTCTTCCACGGGAACAAAAGGCCATTGTCAGCGGCATACGGGAAGCCACTCCGCACAAACCGGTCAAACCATCCCGTCCTTCCCGAACCCGTGAAGAGTGGGAAGCCCTCATCGGCGGGAAACTGCTGAATCGCATCGGCGCCCTCGCCCTTATCATCGGGATCGGATTTTTCCTGAAATATGCGTTTGATAACAACTGGATCAACGAGACGATGCGGGTGATCGTCGGGGCGGTCGCCGGTACCGCACTGCTGTATGGCGGCTCACGTTTCCACAGGAAGGGGCTCTCCATTTTCGCGCAAGGACTCATTGGCGCGGGAATACCGATTCTTTATCTCTCGGTGTACGCCTCGTTTAATTTTTATCATCTGGTTCCCCAAACCGTTGCGTTCGTACTGATGTCGGTGGTGACAATCACCGCGTTCCAGCAGGCTATCCGATATGATTCGTTTGCCGTGTCACTGCTCGGCTGGTTCGGCGGTTTCCTCACCCCGTTTCTCCTCAGCACCGGAGTGGTCAACGAGGTCGGGCTTTTTACTTACATCGTTCTTCTCGATATCGGTCTGATCGCGGTACAGATGAAAAAAACAACCTGGGCGATACTCGAGCTGCTCACGCTTGGGGCTACCTACATAACATATGGCCTGTGGTACGGCAATTATTATAAAGTTGACAATTTCCCCGTGGCGATTTTATTTACGACTCTTTTCTGGGGATTGTTTTATGTGCTTGATATATCGGGAATTATCAAGCCTGTTACTTCGTTTCCCCGGCTCAGGCAAACAGTTTCTGCCTTGAATGCGGTTTTTTACTACTGGGCACTGTATGCTGTCATCAATCCTGACCACCATGCATGGATGGCTCCGGTAACACTCTTGATCGGTGTCGTGTATTTCCTGACATTGCAATGGTCACAACGCCGTCATGTCGTTGACGAAGGGATACGCAACCGGTATGCACTTACGGCGGGTGCGCTGCTGATCATCGCGACGGGTATTCGGTTGTCAGGCTTCTTGCGAGTCACCGTCTGGTCGATCGAGGGGCTGGCGCTGGTCTGGTATGGCTGCTCCGGAAACCTGCGATATGTATGGAGAGCGGCGATTGGACTGTTTGTACTTGCCACCATCAGTCTGTTTGTTACCCAGTTCCCCGATTCTGTGGCGAGGTACAAACCGGTCGAGGGGATCAGGTTTCTCTTCAACATACGGGCGCTTGCGTTCGCGGTACTTGCGGCATCCATCGGCTTCAGCGTGCTGCCGTTACGGCGCCTGAAAGAGGACTTCTTAACAAAGGTACGGCAGGCGCTGCACTACTGGTGGAGTATCATTCTTTTTGTGCTGTGTACCGTTGAAACATACGATCTGTTCGCCGGACAGGCAGTGTACAGGATTCTTCTGATGATAGCGCTGGGCTGGGCTGTTTATTCTTTTATCATGGTATGGCCGGCTTTGAGGATGGATGTCAGGCCGGTTCTCAGATGCGGTTGGGGTTCCCTTCTGCTGGCTGTCGCATTCGCAGTGACCCTGGGGCTCATGACATTCGTGCCGATTGAAGATTTCAGGTTTGCGCTGAATGTTCGTACCGGGGTCCTGGCGGTTCTCATTGCGGGTGTATATCTCCAGACAAGATGGGTAAAAACCATCATGCCCGATTATCGATGGCGTAAGGAAACAGGCATGTACCTTCGGATCGCGCTCGTATTACTTGTTTTTGCCCTGATTACCGGGGAAACGAAAGATAGTTTCACCAGATCGATTGTTTTTGCGAAACAATCTGGCGTTGCCGTCCTGCAGGGCGAGATTACCCGTCTGCAAAACCTCAAGCAACTATCTCTCTCCGGTGTCTGGCTGATCTATTCGATACTCCTGATGGGCGCCGGGATGTGGCGGCGGATACAGAAAGTTCGTATGGTTGCGATCGTGCTTTTTGGGATAACGATTCTGAAAATATTTATCTACGATCTGTCGTTTCTCGATTCGCTGTACCGCATCTTCTCATTCATCGGGCTTGGGATTATTCTGCTTGCGGTATCATATGTCTATCAGCGGTACAAGGCCGTGATTTTTGAAAGTTTTTCAGGTGAATGAGCTGTTCGGGACCGCTCGGGCAGGTATACCTCGTGTTCCACCTGTCCAGTTTGCGTGTGAGAGGCCGGGAGTAGAGGTTTATTGAATTTCAACGGGATATCATATAACGGTTAAATAAGGTTACGGAGTACACTATGAAAAGGCTGATTATTCTGGTGCTGCTTGTCTTCGGAGCAGCTGACTCATACGGAGATGAAGAGACGCTGTTCAAAAACTCTGGCGACTTCGAGCTCAACGGTTTCTGGGGAGGTCCCGGAGTAAGTGTCACATCGATTAACGGAAACGCGGAATTGCTGGTCGGCGGCCGCGGCGGAATAATAATCAATAATTCATTTAACGTGGGCGGCGGCGGATGGGGCCTCGTTACCGAGCCGAAAGCGCCGTCGAAAGCCCGCAGCGCATATCCCGGAAGGGACCTGAAACTCGATTTTGACTACGGCGGTTTTATATTCGAGTATGATTTCAGACCGAAACAACTTACCCACTGCTCCGTATACTCGCTCATCGGCAGCGGAAATGTGAGCTACTGCGATAAAGACGACGACTCATTCAAGGTATCGGACAGCTTTTTTGTATTCGAGCCCGGCATCGAGGGTACGGTGAATGTGACGAAATGGTTCAGATTGAGCGCCGGAGCATCCTACCGTGTCATTGCGGGAATGGATATCATAGGGCTCGACGCTTCCGATATCGGCGGGTTTTCGGGAAAACTGACATTCCGGTTCGGCCAGTTCACCGGTTTTGAGCGTCACATGAAAACAAGTGAGTGATATCGATATTCATTCTGTCTCGTTCATGAAAATATAATGGAACGCGGATTTACGCGGATAAAAAAATCTTCTCTATTTTTCAGGGTAATCTTTTATGAAATATCCATTAAACGGTTTTTCATGATAATTTGAAAAAGACGTTTACGTGATTAAGTGAATATCCCGGTTTCATTTCACCATCACCATCTTCCCCGTTGCCGTCCGCCCGCCGCAGGTCAGCCGGGCGAAGTAGATGCCCGCTGAGACTGGTAAATCGTTGCCGTTCCTGCCGTCCCATACGGCGGTGTGATGACCCGCAGTCAGGGGCTCCGACAAGAGAACACGTACCTTCTGCCCGGCAATGTTGTAAATGATGAGAGACGCAGCTCCGGCTTCCGGCAGGGTGAACTCGATGGTGGTCGAGGGGTTGAAAGGGTTGGGGAAGGAACGGATAACAGGAAAAGCTTCCGGATTCGATTCGTTGACATCGGAAGATTTGATCACTTCTCCAGTGTAGCGCAAAACACCGTGGTCGGTGCCGAACCAGATGGTATTGTTCTTCTCGACCGCGATACAATTGACCTTGTTGTCGCAGAGGCCGCTATTTTCGGCGTTGAAGGTTGTCCATGTTTCGCCATCGAAACGGCAGACACCGGCGTCGGTGCCCAACCACTTAGTGTTGTTGTGGTCGATGGCTATGGTGTAAATCATCGCATCCGGCAGTCCGCTATTATTAGCAGTATATACTGTAATTGTATTATTGTCAAAATTTCCCAGCGTATGATATCCGACATCGATTTGACCATAAAATATCGTGAACCAGACCACATCGTTACTGTCGATCTCGACATCCCAGATTTCGTTACCCGGTAAACCGTTCGAATTGGTATAATGAACCCATTCATTACCATCATACCTGTATAAACCATCGTAAAACGTTCCACACCACGTATTCTTTTTTGAATCCATTGCGATACAGGAAAAAATTCCCAGAAGCTGCGGTACGACTGTTTCGCCATCATAGGTGAATACGCCGGCTGTCGTACAATCGTCCATAGAATTGCTTGAGGATGCTATCCAGACAACATTATTATCTTCAAAAAGGATATCGACGATGCTTCCAGGCGATGTCGTGTCACACAAATAACCGGGAAGAGGAACTCGGATGCTCCGTTGAGTTATATCATTACCATCATAAACATACAGAGATCCTCCATAAGACCCCCAAAGGTTATTTTGATCGTCAACAGCAAGCAGATCATGCATTCCTTTCGGACCGGTCTTCCATGTATCATCTACATAACAGGATAAAGGAGTCGATGAAAATTCATTATGTGAACACCAGACAGTGTCATTATTGTCAATAACAATCGATCTCACACTATTTTGATAGAGTTCCGATTCGTCAAATATAGCCTCAAAATGTTGACCATCAAATCGTATCAAACCTCTCGTTGTCGATATCCATACATTTCCTTTACCGTCGCCGGCTATATCATTGATTGTACAGTCATCAAAAAAAACACTGGAATAGTTCGTCAGTATTCCATCACGGTACAGTGCGATATACGATGAACCTGCCAGCCAGATATTCCCGGCAGAATCAATATCTATCCTGGTATATCCCGCATAATCCGGTACCGTATCATCAAGCTCCAGCGTTTCCGTTCCTGTCGCATTATCGAATGAATAGACCGATGAAGTGCATGTATACCAGAGCAGTTCCGTTTTCCCGTCGACCGAAATGTCTTTTATATGATCACTAAAACTTCCCAGTAGTATTTCATGAATATTTATTTCGGAAATATCCGGATCAATAACTCGATAAATCTTTGTATAACCTGCAACCCAGAGAATGTCCGATGGGGAAATCTCAAGATAAATATATTGTCCGGTTACACCTTCTATAACTTTTTCAATATCAGAGTTTGATATTTTATATATACCTTTTGTTCTTATTGCCCAGACATAATTATTCCGATCAACCACCATATCATAAAATCCTCCTCCGGGAAAAGTGATCCATTGAGAACCATCAAAACGGGAAAGCCCGTCTTTTGTCTGAAACCATTTAAGACCATTATGATCTATGGTCATACTATACATTACATCACTATCCAATCCATTATTGACATTGTAATACAGTTTTTGTCCCGTATGGGTATTGTAGCTTATGACACCGTCATCACTTGTCGCGCACCAGACAATGCTGTCTTCTATGGCTACCGATTGTATGTCGGGAGGAATGCACCATGATGTCCAGTATTGATCGGCATAAATGTCGCCTGTATAAAAGAAAAACAGTACACATATAACAATGCATTTTTTCATTCTTTACACCTCGTAAAAAGGAGGGGCGTAATCACGAATGTACTCCCTCCCCGGTCTACATCATATCAGTATATATCGTACGGCCCCCAATGCGGGAAGAAAAGCACATCTTCGAAGGGGGTGCTCGTTGTGTCGGTGATGAATATCTTTTTATCGTTGAACAGAATAATCATTTTCATGATTGTATCCGTTGAATGAATATACCTGTCAAATATTTCAATTATTTAAATCATGGTGATACAGAGGTACATATAATTACAGATTATTATCCAATAATTCGATAACAAATCTATTACCATGATTATATTATGAATAGTACTGTTATTAATATAGTGGCTTTGGAGATTAAAATGTGATGCGGATCACAAATATTTGAAATAATGAGAAAATATTTACTAAAAATGATTAATCAGATCAATTCTTGAACGTGTGCTTGTCCGCCGACTTAACCTGTTGCGATGCAACACAGCTAATCGGGGGGAAAAGGGATTACAACGGGATTCGATGCAGAAAAAATGGGGTGATTTTCAGTTCTTTTTACGAATTATTCGGGGCGATTATAAAAATAACAGCATAAATAATCTCTTATATCTCTATTGGTGTCATGGTGCCTTTGTGGTTGATTTTTTTAGTAACCGGATTAAAAAGGGACGAAAAGTCATTTTTATCTTATGATTTTATGGTTCATAAGGAACATGAAATAATACATTTCGTAAAGCTGTATGTATGCTTTCTCACCCTTTTAACTCAGTTACTCAGCTTCATACCTCCCGTATTTCTCGCATATATCCACGAGCGCTTCGAGACGGTCGGGCTGAACACGGGGAGCGACGCTGCAGGCGGTCGAGAGGATGTACGCTCCGCCCGGCTTGCCCCATGCGATGCGCTGTTTCATGTCATCCTTCGCCGCTTCGAGGTCTTTGTGGAGCAGGGTGTTCACCGAGTCGATGTTGCCCTTGATAAAGACCCTTGTTCCGAGGAGCCGCTTTGCCTCTTGAAGATCGACCGTACCGAGCGGAGGCGGATCGAGCGTATCGATGCCGTCCAGTCCCGTCGCCTCCATGAGGTCGAGACGGTCGCCGATTGCCCCGCAGGTGTGGGTATAACAGGGCAGATCGGGAAACTCTGCTTTGATCCCGTCCCAGCACTTCTTTTCGTAAGGCAGGACAAACTCTCCGTACATCTTCCGCGAAATGAATCCGGCGCCCGCAAACGCCGAGCTGCACAGGATTGCATCGACCCCGTGGCGGGCGAGCTCACGGCCGTAATATACGCAACCATCGCCAAAGCGGTCGAGGATTGCCCTGCTCTTGTCCGGATGGGTCAAAAGAGCGATGAGCGCATTTTCATACCCGAGCAGCTCCATGAACTGAGTGAACGGGCTGAAAAATTCGCCGTGGATGCTCACCGTTCCGCCGGTCGCTTTCCTGAGCAGCCCGATTGCCCGGAACTCATACTCGGGGAACCACTCCTCCGGTTTCGATGGATCGCGGTATCCCCGCGCGATGTCGTAGAAATGGTAAGGATACTTGAGGCCGCCGTTCGTGTGGGGATTTTCGTAAAAGAGCCTGTCGACATCGACTTCGTCCACTGACAGACGGAGCTTTATATCGCGGATGTATTCGCCGGTCTGCGGATGCACGCGGAAGCACTGGACATTGTCGTCGGAGGGACACAGGGTATAAGAGCCATCCTTCCAGTGGACGATCTCGGCGTCGGATTTCGACTCGATCCGAAGCATTTCTTCCTGCCAGTTTTCCGGGTGTCCCGGGAGGTTGATAAGGATGCCGTCGAACCGGTACCGGTTCCTGAGGGTGACGAGGGCTTCGACGAAGGCTTCGGTGCAGTGCCAGAGACGGGCGGGAGCGATGCCGGTATTGAGAAGATAGTGACCGAGCGAAAGCTGGCACATAACGGGCACGCGGTCGGGTATGCCCTTGTGCATGGCGATGTCCATGCGGGAGAGAGGAGTCATTGGAACGCTGTGATGTTCAAAGTGTTTCATTCTTTAATCCTGACGTTTGGCAGTGAAGTATAAAATATATAAAAAAGAATGCTTGCATATACCGGATAATCGTTATTTTTTGGTACGTAAAAATGCATCTCATGGGAATCAACATAATACACGTATGCACGAATAGAAAGGGTATTGTATGCCGTCAGCAGTCATCCCTTCCTCGCAGAAAGTCATCCGTGTCGGCTGGGTCGGCACGGGGCCGTTCTCTTTTTACGGCCACTATATCCGGGTCATCAACAACATTTTCCGCGATTACAACTTCATGAACATGCGCGTCACCCATATCTGGGGCGATGATTATGCGCGGAATTACCGTGGAAGTCCGGAATATGTCCGTAAGATGGTCGATTTCTGGAAGAGCGACGAGCAATCCCCCGAGGGTATCGCGAAGATGTGCGGCATTCCTAACGTATGCAGTGATTTTCACGATATGGCGGATGAGGTCGATGCCGCGATGATCATGGATTTCGACCGGTCGTATGAGCTCGCCGAGCCGTTTCTCGATAAGGGGATGCCCATTTTTCTGTGCAGTCCGGTGGCTGTCAATGTTCCCGAATGCAGACGCATTCTCGATCGGGCGGCCGCCACCGGGTCTGCGGTGTATTCCGGTTCGTTCACTGTGGACATGCACGAGAACCAGTCGCGATATTTGAGGATCAGGCGTGATGAGATCGCCTCGTTCTTCGCTTCGACCACCCATAACTTTTTCACATCGTATGCGAACGACGGACTCGAACCGGTATATCGTCTCATCGGCGGCGGCGCGAGAACGGTCTCGCTCCATGGCTGGAATGGATCGAGGGGATACGATCCCACCGGCATCCCTGTGTCGCGAATCCATATCGAGTACGAGCCCCGGGGGGACAAGCCGCCGATTCAGGGGGTGCTGACCCTCGGCGGATTCAAGAACGAATACGAGTGGTACAGAGTCTGTTATCATGACCATACCGTGTTCGAGGGCATGACAAACCGGCCGGACAGCCGTGAGCTCATGTTCCGGGATTTTCTGATAAATCTTCAGGAAGTATTCACTACCAACAAGTCGATCGAAACGCACGATGATATTCTGCAGAAGCTGAAGGTTGTCATCGCGGCATATAAATCGGCCAACGAGGGTAACCGGCCTGTCAATGTCGACGAGATCGGTGATTACCGCCTTCCAACTGTCCGGATCGAATACTGGGATAAGATTCCGGAATAACCGGGGATTATGGAGAAATCGCTACTGTTTCCTGAGTTTTCCGGGCTTGTAAAATATCAAAAGAACACTTGCGAATCGGGCGATTACGATTTATATAAACAGATACTCTGTGCGATTTTAATTAAGCGTCATGGTCATGTAAATCATAATTTCGTTTCGAACAGAGGAAACCTATCTGTACTTAAGGAATTGCCCGACGGGTTTTCTATGGATTTGTACCGGTTCATCAGACAGGAAAAATTGGGAGTTCTACATTAAATAACGATTAAGCATTTCATTCGGGAGTGTGCTATGCCATCGGAAAAGTTTCCGGCTTCACAGAAAGTAATCCGGGTCGGGTGGGTAGGAACGGGGCCGTTCTCGTTTTACGGCCATTACATCCGGGTCATCAACAACATTTACCGTGATTACAATTTTCTCAACATGCGGGTTACCCATATCTGGGGTGATGATTATTCAAGGAATTACAAGGGTAAACCGGAATTTGTCAAAAAGATGCTCGATTTCTGGACCGGCAAAGAGCAGTCTCCGGAGGAAATCGCAAAAATGAATGGTATCCCCAATGTCTGCAAGGATTTCCATGACATGGTCGACGAGGTTGACGCCGCGATGATCATGGATTTCGACCGGTCGTACGAGCTTGCCGAGCCGTTTCTGAAAAAGGGGATGCCCATCTTCCTGTGCAGCCCCGTGGCGGTGAATGTGCCCACCTGCGAACGTATCCTGAATCTCGCCAAATCCACCGGATCGGCGGTATATTCGGGTTCGTTTACCGTCGATATGCAGGAAAGCCTGATCAGGTATGAACGGGTGAGGCGCGATAATATCGCCAGCTTTTTCGCCTCGACCTCGCTCGGTTTCTTCACCTCGTATGCGAATGACGGCCTCGAACCCCTGCACCGTCTCATCGGAGGCGGAGTGAAGAAAGTTTCCCTCCATGGCTGGGATGGCTCGAAGGGTTATGACCCCCACGATGTTCCCGTTTCACGGATCCATCTCGAATATGCCCCGCGGGGGGATAAACCGCCCATACAAGGAATACTGAATCTCGGTGGTTTTAAAAGAGAAATGGAATGGTACCGCGTATATTACCAGGACCATACCATTCTCGAAGGTACGACGAACTGGTCGAATATGGAGATTACATTCCGTGATTTTCTTATAAGTCTTCAGGAGGTTTTCACTACCAATAAATCGATTGAAACCCATGAGGATATTCTGGAGAAACTCAAGGTTGTCATAGCAGCATTTAAATCGGCGAACGAAGGCGGCCACCCCGTCGATATCGACGAGGTCGGAGATTACCGTATGCCCACCATCCGTATAGAACACTGGAATGAGATTCCTGAATGAGAGGGTACAATCATGAAAACACAGGATACTATAAAAAGACGTCAATTTCTGAAAACAGCCGCAGCAGCAGGCGCCACAGCCGGTCTTGCAGCAGGCGAGGTTCATGCCCGTAAACCGGCTCCCGGAAAAAGAGTCAACCTCAAGCGCGATCTCCTGAGAGTCGGCATGGTCGGTCTCGGTCCCTATTCGCATGCGATGGCGTATACCGGGGCGATCAACGAGCCCTCCGTGCCGCCGCGGACAAACATGCATGTGGTGGCGGTCTGGGGACGTGAGGACATGTACCTCGGCTCCCTGAAAGGCACCGACACATGGAAACAGTCACGTGTGAAGGAGCTCGGCAACTACATGAGTCTGGATAAATTCACCAAGACCCTCGGAGTCAAAAACATCGTCAAGAACCCCGAGGACATGGTGAAGCTCGTCGATGCGGTGTTCATCATGGACCCGCAGGAATCGCTCGCGCTCGCACGGCCGTTCCTCGAGGAGGGCAAACCGGTTTTTATCAACCGTCCCGTCGCATGGAACATGAAGGATGCCCGCGAGATCGTCCGCCTCGCAAAGGAAAACGAATGCCCGCTCATCACCGGCTCCTGTGTGCCGTGGATGAATGAGTTCCAGGTCGCCAAGTCGCGCATCGATCCCAAGATTATCCAGCACTACTATGTGGACGGTTCGACCGCCAATTTCTGTTCCTACATGCCGCATATCCTTGAAACCGCCCAGATGCTCGTCGGCGGCAGGGTCATCAAGTGCTCGACACACGGCATGTCCTGGCCGGCTGACGAGGACCCGCTGTCCATACCGCCGGTCATGACCCATCTCGAGTATGAAAAAATCGCCGCGGACCGCAACCCCGTCGTCGGCGTCGCTTCCACCTGGTTCGGCCAGCCCTGGCGCAACTGGATCAAGGTTCACCTCGACAAGGATATTGTCGAACAGGGCGTCCTCTGGGAAGGATCATCGGGCGCGAACGTTGACGAGCATCTCTGGCTCCCGTTCCTGCGCGTTATCGGGCAGACATTCGAGACCGGAATCTCGCCCGAGGACGGTGAGACGATTCTCCAGAAGGTCGCGGTGATGCTCATGGCCCACAAATCGGGTGTCGAGGGCGGAAAGCCTGTGGGAATCGGCGAGATCGAAAACCATTCGCTTCCAAGATTCGAGACCGAGAAGGCATGATGCTTCTTGTTCCTATTTTTTAACTCGATCTATTCATAAATTTTAATAGAACACGGATTTTCGCGGATTGGGCGGATTTTCGCGGATTTATTTTTATATATCTTTTTTTACAGATGTTAACGATTAATAATTACTAAAGATAGTATAAATAATCGTTTATATATATTTGTGTCTTTGCGTTAAAATATTGTTTTGAATTATTTGGGTTAAAAGTAAGGAATAAATGAGAATAACATACGATTCCGTGGTGGATGTTCTATATATCCGTTTCATCGAAACGACGGTTACCACTGAGCATGCAGCCGAAGGCATCGCCGTGGATTACGATTCTGAAGGACAGATTGCGAGAATCGAAATAATGGACGCAGTCAAAAGGTTCGGAAGCAAAGAAGTATTCAAGAAAGTGACCCTCGAAGACCTTGCTCTCCATGTGTAACCGTTATCGCGCCTAAATATCCGGTAGGGTATGATTGGTATCGATAAATGGAAAGCCTGTGGGAATCGGCGAGATCAAAAATCATTCACTCCCGCGATTCTAGGCCGAAAAGGTGTGAAACCTTTTCGAGCAAGGCATGCTTGCCCGAGTTAATGAGCCGATCCCTATCCTGTAAATCTGTACCACTATCCTGTAAATCCTGATAAAATCTAAAAGCCTGATGACACCGCTCTTCTAAGCGTTCCGGTATGTGCGGGCAATGATATGCCCATTTTGGGAGAAGTATGAACTAAAACCAATCCTCAAAGAAATGGATTGATTTCAGAGATGAAAATATATACATTATTCTTTGTTATGATGAAAAGATTTTTATTATCAATTTATCTACTGCATTGTGGGATAATATGCTTCCAGACTTACCAAATCTTAAAAAAGACCTTCGGAAAATTTTTAACCAGTATATTGATAACCAGGTTAATGCAAGAATTGGTGTTTTCAAAATAACACCCAGAAAAATTATACATGAGGGAAACCTATTTCGCATGATAAGAGCTGATGGGACAATTGAAGATTCTAGTATTATAGAATCCACTAGTGAGATTTCCTTACCTTACGATGAAATTCCACATCTTACACATCAGGATATTATCACGAAAATGAACACTATTGCTGATACTTTGGCAAATAAAATAAGCGGAAATTTACTTCGAACACTAAATGATTCTATTGAAGCTGCTGGCCAATCCATTAACTATGAAGGAAAACCATTTGATGTCGAAGCTTTATTTGCTGTATTAGAAAAAATCCAGATAAATTTTGATGAAACAGGAAAACATCATCAATTAACAATGATTATTAATCCTCAACACTCTGATAAAGTTAAACTTGTAATGAAGGAAATTGAAACTAATCCAGAAATACAAAAACGGTATAATGAATTAATGGAGCGAAAAAGGATGGAATGGCGTGATAGAGAAGCTCATAGAGAACTGGTTGGATAGTGCGAGTGAACGTAGTTATCAACCAGTATTTGTGCAGATTCTTACTGCTCAAGGCTATAGAGTTGTGCACAGTACTCGCCATACTGGCCTTGAGTTTGGTAAAGATGTGTATGCAATTGCTCCAGATGGATCTGGTTGTGTATTTCAACTAAAAGGAAATCCTGGGGGAAGAATGGGATTATGCGAGTTTCGTAGAGATATACAGCCACAGTTAATTCAGTTAATAAGTCAACCTGTAGTTTTCCCAGGATTTCCAAGTGATTCTCATAAATCATATCTTGTGAGTAACGGTTTCTTTGAGGAAGAAGTTCAACGAGCCGTAGATGACCTGAATCGTGGTAGATATTTATCAAATATTTCTCTTATTTCTCGAGGTGATTTGATACGTTGGTGCCAAGATCTAGGAACATCACTTTGGCCAAGTGAACTCGATGATGTACGGTTGCTTCTTGAACTTTATCTTACAAATCCCAATGATGTTCTTCCTACTAAGAAGCTTTCATCGCTTATACAAAAAGTCTTAAAACTAAATTCATTCTCTAACAATATATCTAGTAAATCAGAGTTTTATCGTGTTGTCACAAGTTCTGCTCTTTTAATAGGGATTGTAACCTCTTGTTTTTTAGAAATTGAGAACCATTTTGCAGTCGTTTCAGCATGGATATTATTAGCAGTAAGCATCATCGCAGCTGGAGAAAAACATGGTTTTGAACTAAAAGGTGTTGCGATAGAAACATTGATATTAGCTGAGAAAGCAGCAGGTGATGCCCTTGTAGGTTTATGGCATGAAGTTAAAGATCGCAGACACCTTGTTGAAGGAGATGGACTAACTGATAACGAAATCTATGGTTGGCGTCTCACAATACTATTAGGTTTACTTAGTTGTCTTGCAATTATGGATGAGAAAAATCATTATTTAGACGATCAAAATCGAGAAATTTTAACACAATGGTTGCTTAAAAGACAAAAAGATAAGTACTTGTGGGGGGAGGGCGCGGTTGCAAACATTGTACCTTGGCTTATTTGGCGTAGAAAACATGATCCTACCTCTAAAGTAGATGAAGACATTTTATCTCTTGTATTTACTTTAATAGCAAGAAATCAGCCGAACAGTAATTCTTGTCTTGTGAATCCATATTATAGTTTCGATGAAGTATTGCGTTTTAAAAATAATTTGGATAAAGCTAGTACCATTAGTAGAGAATCTTTTAATGGATCTTCATATACTTTAGAACCTTTGTTTCATTTATTAGTACGAACAAATTTGAAACAGCATTGTAAAATGTTGTGGCCTGATTTTACAAAAATATCACATCGGTGTAGTTTGCCTGATAACCCATGGGAATATTGCACATATAAATTTGATTCAGGGATAGATATAAGCAAGGTGTATCCATCAACATATATGTGGTCTGATCTTAAAGCTGAAGCACTTAAATCGAAAAAGGATCTCATACCTGAACAATTAGCGTTAAGACCATGGTTATTAGCATTATGGTGGCAAGTTGCACCATACAGGTATAATACTGAAGCAAGTAAATCTTTTATAGAGGGCTATATGCACGAATGGGGCGTCTGAACACTATACAATACATTAAAAAGATACCAGTTATTTATGATCCCATTTATATTATCCACAGCCACTTCCTACACTTACCTATAAACTTCACATCCAGCTTTTTTACAGGTAGAACGCTCCCGCTTAGATGCCTCGGATGAAGCTTTTCGCTATCATAAACAGCCGGACGTGGTCTTTCTGTGTCCGGAATTTTTTTTCTTGACACATAAAAGACCACCGGTTATATTAGCGGTTAGACCAATGGTCTGACATAAAGTATAAATCGCCGGTATGACTATTGGTTATATGTTTATCAAGGAGATATATATGCCGACAAAACGTTTTGATAACCTCGAACCCGAGCGGCGCAGAAAAATCCTCGACGCCGCCCGCGAGGAATTTACCCGTAACGGGTACGAAGGCGCCTCGCTCAATACGATCATCCGCGAGGCGGGTATCAGCAAGGGTTCCCTCTACTACTATTTTGAGGACAAGATCGACCTCTATATGGTCGTTATTTCGGAGGCAGTCGACGAGATAATAGAACGGTTCGGAGAGAAAGTCATGGGTAAATTCAGCGATGACTTCTGGAGCGACTGGAAAGAAATTGCCGACAGGTTTATGAGGATCGTGATAGAAAAACCCGATATCATGCGACTCATGCGCGGAATGATTCATCTCTATAATGCTCCGAACAGGCCCGCCCAGGTAATCGAGTTCATGAACCTCCATAATTCAGTTTTTACGGGCATGTTAAAACACGGCGTCGAGACAGGAGCAGTCAGGGATGATATACCGTTCGAGCTCCTGTTCGACATCATGAATGCACTGCATGATGTGTTCGATACATGGATCATGAATCATATCGACGAGTTGACGGAAGAGGAACTTAAACTGTTGATAGATTTCTATTTCGATATGTATAAAAGTATTGCTGAGAAAAAAAATATCCACCGGAAAGAGGAGTTGTGCTCATGAAACGATTTGTAGTATGTATCTGCATTATCGTGACGATCTCTGCCCTGATAACCGGCATAGCGTACGGCGCCGAAAACACGGTGAAATTCGATGCCCAGGAGCTCGTCCGTCAGGTGGAAACGCAGTACCAGGGAGAAACGTCCCATTCGACCATGCACATGGAGGTGGTGACCGATGCCTATTCACGGGAAATGACCATGGAAGGCTGGTCCGAAGGCCGTGACAAGTTCCTTGCCCGGATACTCGCGCCGAAAAAGGACGAAGGGATCGCCACCCTCAAAATCGGGGACGAGATGTGGAACTATCTCCCCAAAATCGACCGTCTCATGAAAATCCCTTCGAGCCTCATGGGCGACAGCTGGATGGGGAGCCATCTCACGAATGACGATCTGGTAAAGGAAAACAAGATCGACGAGCTCTATACCTTTGCGACTGAAAAAGTGGAGAATGGTATCGCTTCGATTATCTGCACTCCGAAGCCCGATGCCGCGATCGTTTGGGACAAGGTTGTGTACCGTATCGACATAGACAAAAAAATTCCGACCGACATAAAGTATTATGACGAGGACGGGAAACTGGTGAGAACGATGCTGTTCGATCAGGTGGAAAAGGTTTCCGGGCGATGGGTGCCGTTGAGAATGAAAATCCAGCCGACCGACAAGCCCGACGAAAAGACCGTGCTGACCTACAGCAACATCGAGTTCGATATAAAGCTGCCGAAAGACCTGTTTTCCGTACGCTCGCTGAGGAGGCCCTGAACATGCTGCTCATGAAACTCGGATACCGCAATCTCTGGCGGAACCGGAGGAGGACAGTCCTTACCATGACCGCCATCAGCGTTGCCACTACAATGGTTATACTCATGCTGGGTATCTACGACGGCATGTTCTGGGATATGATCGAGAGCGCCACAGAACTCTATCATGGCCACGTCAAAATCACCGCGGAGAAATACCAGGACGAGCACAAGATTTACATGACCCTTCCTGAGGATGGACTCAGAGGTAAGATTCTCGCGGATTCCCGTGTCAAGGGAGTCGCCGGGCGTGTACGCGGATTTGCCCTCCTCAGTTTCGGCGAAGGCGAAACAAGCCACACGCAGCCTGCCGAGCTCTTTGGCATCAATCCCGATGAGGAGCGCACGGTCACACGGCTCGAATCGCATGTTCGCGAGGGATCGTTCATCTCCGGCACGGATTCCAAGGACATTCTTCTCGGTATAGGGCTGGCGAAACGTCTCGAAGCCGAAGTGGGCGGCGAAATCGTGGCAATGGGTCAGGGTTCGGACGGTTCCATTGCGGCGGATATATTTCACGTGTCGGGAATAGTCGACACCGGTGATCCCATCCGTGATGTCAGTCTTGCCGTGGTGGGTCGGAAAACCCTTCAGGACATGCTCGTTCTCGACGGGCAGATCCATGAATGGGCGGTTTCGCTGAAACGGCCGATTGCCGCCGAAGTGTGGGCACGGGAATTCCGTCCCGAAGTGCCGGGCGTCGAAGTGACATCGTGGTATGGATTCCTTCCCCAGATGAAGCAGATACTCGACTACTGGTATGCGGCGCGGTATATCTTTGCCCTTATTTTCTATTTTGCCGTTGTCCTTGTCGCCGTGAATACCATGTACATGATGTTCTTCGAGCGGCTCAGGGAATTCGGAATCATGGGCGCGCTGGGGCTCAGAATCAGGAAACTGTCGTTCATGATCATTATCGAAGGATTTCTGATAAGCAGCATCGCCGGGATTGCAGGAGGTATTGCCGGGAGCCTGATAAGCCTCTACATGTACGGTCATCCGGTCGATCTGAGCATGTTCTTTTCCGAAATAACCTTTGGGGGAACCGTAATGCAGCCGCGCCTACGGTGTTACCTTGCGGTCAATAACATCTGTGTTCCCGTGCTGATGATCATAGGTCTCGGAATGATAGTGGCGCTTTTCCCCGCATGGAGATTGAAGCGTCTGCATCCGGTCGATGTCCTGAGGGAGGTATGATATGATCTGGTTCAAACTCGGATGGCGCAATCTCTGGAGAAACAAGCGGAGAACCATTCTCGAGCTGGTCTCGATAGGGGGCAGCGTATTTATAGCCGTCTGGTGGAACAACCTCGCCATAGGATCGTACGCAAAAATGGTCGATGACGGCGTTCGGATGGGAAGCGGGCATATCGGGATTTACCATAACAAGTACCTCGAGCTCCGTAAAACCGAACAGGTTATCGAGGTAAGCAACCTTGTTGCCGAGCTGGAACGCGAACCCGAAGTCACGAATGTGTTTCCCCGCCTCAAGGTGCCGGGGCTTATTCGTTCGAGCCGTGAAAGCCGTGCAGCGGGATTCATGGGCATCGATTTCGACCGTGAGAAGGGCATCAATCCGGTGCTCGAACCGAAACGCATCGTCGAGGGAAAACTACCCGGAAAAGATGATCCGAGAGGTATCCTCATCGGCGAAGGGCTCGCCCATGAACTGGGATTGAATGTCGGCAATAAATGCGTGTTCATGGTGCAGGGTCCCAAAGGCGAAATTGTGAGCGCCCTGCTGAGGATTTCGGGTTTAGTCCGCACCAATATCCGTGAAATAGATGCCGGGGCGGTATTCATCGACCGTGAAAAACTCGCCGATATCATCGGGTATAAGGACAGCGCTCACGAGATAGCGGTCATGCTCCGGAGCAACAAAATGGTCAAACAGATGCTTCCCCGAATCCGTGAAATCGCCGCCCGTTATCCCAATGCCGAAGCGTATCAGTGGGAAGACGCAATGCCGGAGCTGGCATCGAGCATTCACATGGATCATGCCGGTCTCCAGATAACCGTCATCATTATCTACATTATCGTGGGAATCGGAACCATCAACACGCTCCTCATGAGTGTCATGGAGCGGACGCGGGAATTCGGTGTTATCCGCGCGATCGGAGTCAGCAAATCGGGCATCCGGAAAATGGTTCTGTCTGAAGCGTTCGTCCTTTCCTGTGTCGGTGTGCTGTCCGGGTATGTGCTGAGCAGCATAGCGGGGCTCTATACTGCCACGAAGGGAATCAACCTCACTTCGGTGATCGATGAACAGGGAATCGGCGGCACGCTCTATGAACCGATCATGTACAGCACATGGGATGTGAAAGGAATGCTCATCATGGGTGTAGGGATGATATGCATCGCTCTTCTGGCATCCCTTTATCCGGCTCATCATGTGATGAAAATACGGCCGTCCGATGCAATGCGGATATACTGACCCGGTACAAGCTGAAATAATGAACGGAATGAAAGATTAAAGATGATAATTCATTGTTATTATTCATAATACATGCGAGGTTTCTGATGGAAGCGATACGTATGAATCATGTGGTCAAGAATTTTCAGGAAGGGGAGCATGTCGTTCATGCAGTGAACGGCGTCGATATTGTTCTGGAAAATGGTGAATTTGCCGCGCTGGCCGGGCCATCGGGAAGCGGCAAGACAACACTGCTCAATCTTGCGGGCGGCCTCGACCGTCCTACCGAAGGCGAGATCGCAATCGACGGTAAAACGACCGGTAACAGAACTGATGACGATCTCACCGAGCTCAGGCTTCGCAGGATCGGCTTTATCTTTCAGGCATACAATCTCATACCGGTGCTGACCGCGTACGAGAATGTCCAGTTTGTTCTCCAGATTCAGGGGATTCCCGAACATGAGCACAAGAACCGTATTCTGCCTCTTTTCGAGAATCTTGGACTCGAAGGGCTCGAAAACCGGTTCCCGACTCAGTTGAGCGGCGGTCAGCAGCAGCGTGTCGCGGTCGCGCGGGCAGTGATAGGCGACCCGGCGATTGTGCTTGCCGACGAACCGACGGCGAACCTCGATACCGATACTTCACATAATCTTCTCGATATGATGCGCAGGCTCAATGAGGAGAAAAACGTGACATTTCTTTTCAGCACGCACGATCCCCTTGTACTGGAGCATGCAAAACGGGTTATCCGGCTGCGTGACGGCAAGGTACAGGCGGATGAGCGGAAAGAATAAAGGGGAAGAATAACGATGAGTATGAACAAAGGCTTGATCATCATTTTATGGATGATTGTTTGCTTCGTCGGTTTCGGCTGTTATGGTCCGAACAGAGCCGAAGCTTCCGATTTAAGGTACGGTGCCGCGCTCAGGCAGAATGTCCTGCTTTTCAGGAGACCCGCCGGTACCAGTGGAGCTGTCATGCCCGACCATGTGTTCGGTATTTCGCAGAGTACGCTGAGGGTGTACGAGGATGCGAACTGGAGGACTATCGCTCTTTCAACCGCAGTGGAAACGCGCATGAACTTCTTCTCGTCGGGCAGCGGCATGTTCGGCCTGACCGGGGGCGGAGGAAGCATATTCGGCTCGGGGAAACCGCTCGAACGCTGGGATGCCACATTCGATCATGTCGAAGAAAACACAGCCTCCATGCAGACCCGTCTCGAACGGCTCGATCTGAGCTGGAGTCTCGGTTCATACGATTTCCATGCGGGCCGTCAGCCGGTAAGTCTCGGAACAAGCCATTTCATCGGTGTGCTCGATGTGGTCGCGCCGTTTGCACCCGGAGACCTCGACGCGACATACAAGCCCGGAGTCGACGCCCTGAGAATCCGGCGGCCTGTGGGCATGAAAGGAGAGGCGGAGGTCATTGCGATCGGCGGAAGACCATGGGAGTACGGCGCCCTGCTCGGCCGTTTCCGCTCGTCAGTGAAGGGCATTGACCTCGAACTTGTCGGGGGACGTTTCCGGAAGCGCGGATTCGGCGGCATCGGCTGGGAAGGCGGAGTCGGCGATTACGGCATCTGGGGCGAGCTTGCCCTGTTCGAACGCAAGAAAAACGAGGAAGCCTGGCGCGGCGGCTGGTCGGAAGCGGCATTCTCGGGTGTCGCCGGTGTTGATTTCAACCTGCCCTCGAAGATAAAAATGGGCGGTGCACTCATGTTTCAGGACTTCGGCGTCCGTGACCCCGGGGATCTCGCTTTTGTGTATCAGGATGCGCCGTTCCGCGAAGGATGGGCGTTCCTCGCATCCGCAGGGTACGGACTCGTAACCCTCCACCGTCAGCTTCACCCGCTCGTGAACGCCGACTGCGCAGGTCTCATAAACCTTGTGGACGGCTCGACGCTCTGGCAGCCCATGCTTACCGTTAGCGCGGGGAACAACGCCGATATAAGCCTCTACGGATGGATCGGCGCCGGCGAAAAAAACACCGTAAGAGCAGACGGCATCACCATGAGATCGGAATTCGGCAGCCTTCCGACAGGGGCTGGTTTTTACGCGCGCTGGTTTTTTTAAGCGGGACAATCGGCAGTTTAAGAACCATGGGCTTTTCAAGAGGATAATAAACAGTACAGGCTACTGAAAAAGCCCTCAAATCACTCCTGTTTTGAAATTTGCCGCCTTGATTATTACTTGTTCTTCATCTCCCTGAACAGTGCCTCCAGCTTATCGACCATCAGGCTGTCGTTCGCCCCGGTGAAACTCTCCGGATGAGTTGTGTCCGGGAAATATTTGATTTCGCGGGGGCCGCGCAAGCTGTTAAAGGCCGAATAAACAGTCGTGGGCGGGCAGGATTGGTCCAGGAAACTGACCGTGAAAAAGGCCGGGACCCGGATCTGCGAGGCGGCAAGCGCAGCATCGAAATAGGCGCAGGTACGCACTACGCGTTCGTCCTTGCCACTGCTGCTTCTGCGGCCCAACAGCCAGGGCCATCCGGCGGGTCTCTCATGGAGTACGCCGGTAAAATCGCACATCGCGGGTACATGCACCGTCACCGCCATGACCCGATGGTCCACCGCAGCGGTAAGAAGACTCAAGCCGCCGCCCTGGCTCGCTCCCGCCACTGCCAGCCGTGCGGTGTCCACGTCCTCCCGCGAACAGAGGTAATCGAACGAGCGGATTGCACCCAGCACCACACGGCGAAAATAGTAGCGGTAGGGATCATCGACACCCAGGCTGGCGCCATCGCCCGGGATGTGACGGGACATCAGCAGGCGGTAAAAGCTTTCCTCGCGCCCCAGCTCGATCCCGTGCGGATTGATCGCGAGCACGATCATGCCACGGCGGGCATAGTTGGTCTGCGGATCGGTCTGGTACTCTTCGATTCCCCCCGGAGCGCCCTGGATGTAGACCAGAGCCGGGAATGGCCCCGGGCCATCCGGTATTGTCATCCAGCCGTAAATGCGCGAGCCCTCGATATTGGCCAGACTCACCAGGTAGCGTTTCACTCCGGATTCCTGTTCTTTCCAGAGGCTCACCTGCGGATCCATCGGTACACGGTAGACCTCGCCCAAGCCCTGCTGCCAGAACGAACGCCAGTCCCCGGGCAGGTTGTTGGTCGGGCGGATTTCATCCACCGAGAAACCGACCGCCGTGGACACCTGTACCGTATCTGCACCGCTGAAAAGAGAGAGGTCCAGACGCAGGAAGCCCGGGTGTTCCAGTCCGTGTTTCAGGATGATTTCTTTTGACGGGCGTTCGAGTGTGATGTCCTCCATGAAACGGGTGTTATCCTCGCTGAAACGGTAATGCAGGCGAGTGGAAGAAGCCGGGCCTTCATATTTCAGTGTGATACTGAACACTGCGCTGTCTCCCACGGAGTAAAAATAATCCGCGTGGTCCGGCGAGACATGAACTGCGGCGCTCTTTTCCTCCGCCGCGGCAGGTGAAAAGACACAGAGGTAAAGGAATACCAACGCGTACAAGGACTTGTGCATGTGGTTCTCCAGGGAGGAAATGTGAAGTTTCCCAGAATTGCAAAGCCTGATTGAGAGGGCGGTGAAAAATGTCGTTTTCACACGCCTGAAAATGAAATGTATTGTTTTATTGCTGTCAAGGGCAAGTAAATCGGGTGGCAACCCCCCATTTTTTTAAGAACACTTTTTATATGTTACTTCCTTTGCGCGCCCAAAGGAAGTAACCAAGGAAAGGGCACCCCGTGAAAAGCCTTTTTCCCCGTTCACTGCCCGTTTTTCGGGAATGTGTGAACTTACGTGCCTTCGGCTCGCCCGGACAGCACCCATTCTTTTTCCGAAAACCGGTTGTGACCGCGGGGCTTTTCAACGGGGTTAAAAATCACCAGCAATAATTATATATTCTATTTATAATCAATGTATTACAATACAATTCATCGTGGATTTTAGGGGTCGCCAGCATGTAAACATGTTCCCGGATTATTAACCGGGAATCGGTACT
>JAJFUH010000058.1 GCA_021372535.1 bacterium | reverse complement strand
TTCGATATTCTGTTCGTTCAATGCGGCGGAAATATCGGATGGCATCAATCCGTAAACAGCCATGATATCCGGTTTCAGCCAGACTCGCATCGAATAGTTTTTTAACCCGAAAACATTGGCTTCTGCGACTCCCTGTACTCGTTGAATCTGTGGTATCAGGTTGATTTTACAGTAATTTTGAATAAACGTCTCATCATAGCTGTCATTTTCGCTGTACATGGAGAAAATGAGAAGCATGCTGTTCTGTCTTTTGAATGTCGTTACGCCGGATTTTATCACTTCGGACGGGAGGATACCGGTCGCCTGGGCAACACGGTTTTGCACATTTACCGCCGCCATATCCGCATTGGTGCCCTGTTTGAAATATACATCGATGGATGCCGAACCGTTGTTGTTTGCCGAAGAAGACATATAAATCATGTTCTCCACGCCGTTGATCTGTTCTTCGAGCGGGATAACAACGCTTTTCAGCACCGTTTCCGCATTGGCGCCGGTATATGCAGCCGAAACGCGGACAGTGGGAGGCGCAATATCGGGATATTGCTCGATTGGCAGGCTGGATAAACCGATAAGTCCCAAAATGACTATGATTATGGAGATTACCGAGGATAAAACCGGGCGTTCGATAAAATTTCTAAACATGTTCTCTTCTGATTCAGTTGTTGACCTGACTGGCAGTGCCGGCTGTTGAATTATGGCCTTCCGAAAGGGCGCCAGACTCTTTTACCATCATGGGTTTAATTTCAGTATCATTGCGCAGCGAAACGATTCCCTCCATCACAATCTTGTCGCCAACAGTAAGCCCGCTTGTTACCACATAGGTATCCTTCAGGTTACCGGCAAGAACCTCGATTTCGGTATCGTGAACCTTATTATCCGGGGTAACCGTAAATACAAAGCGTTTACCTTGCAGTTCATACGTTGTTTTCTGAGGGATAATTATCGCAGAATCAACAAATTGGGGAATGCGAATCAATCCGCTGCCGCCGCTGTGCAAAAGCCCTTCCGGATTGTTGAATGTCGCGCGCATGGTAACTGCCCCTGTCTGCTGATCGACCAGGCCGCTGGCAGTTTCGATTTTCCCGGGTTGATCGTAAGGTGTGTTGTCGGCCAAAAGCAGCTGAACCTCGGGCAATTCATTCATCTTTTCCTGTATATGTTTTCCCGGCAATCCTTTGACCAGGTTAAGAAATTCTTTTTCGTTAAGAGAAAAATACGCATATACTCTGGCTGTATTTGAAACAGTTGTCAAGGGTTCGGCGATACCGCTGCTTACAAGACTGCCCATGCGGTAGGGGAAAGTTCCGATTGTTCCTTCCGCGGGGCTGGTAATGAGGGTATACTGCAAATTCTCCTTCGCATTTTCCATATTGGCTTGTGCCTGGGCCAGCTGCGCTTCCTTCGCTTTCAGCGTCGATTCGGCGGATTCCAGGTCGAATTTGCTGATGATCGATTTATCGACCAGCGGTTTTGTCTTATCAAGATTGACTTTTGCGGAATACACATCGGCCTCCGCGACCTTCACCAGAGCCTCTGATGAACGCACGGCGGCTTGAAGGTCCTTATCATTGAGCCGGAACAGCAGCTGGCCTTTTTTGACATAAGCGCCCTCATCGACAAGTATCTGCTCGATATAACCGGCGATTTTAGGCCGAATCTCGACTGTCTGCTGACCTTCGAGCAATGCCGGATAATCCTTATACAAGGTGGTTGACTGCAACCCGATTTCCATCACCTTGTATTCTCTGACCCTGCCTGCGGTCCCCGATCGCTTCTCGTTATGTCCATTACCGCAGGAAACAGCCATAAGAATAAGCGGGATCAGCAAAAGACGTATTTTCTTCTCGATCGTGTTCATATTCCTGTCAATCCATATCCCCGTTAATCGAACGATTGATCCGAAACAGCGTAAAGTATCAAGTATTGGTCTATCGTCAAATTTTTTATAATTTCTCGGCATTTTTCTGTATTGTACGAACAACTTTATAAAAAATCTCCATATCCGATTCGGACAAACCCTCCTGAAGTTCCTCGATAAGCTTAAATTCAATACTGAGGTAGTGTTTGATCACTTCATGCCCCAGATCGGTGACAATCAGACAATTTTTCCTTCTGTCATGCGGATCGACCACTCGTTTCACAAGATTCTGTTCCTCCAGCGAATCGATTAACCGCAGAATCGAAGATTTGTCCTTTCCCAGTATAATTGCCATATCTTGCTGTACGACTTCTTCGCCGCTTGTGCTGATTCCATGTAGTAAACCGAACTGCTCGATCGTCAACTTGATTTCCGAGGATTCATTGGTTCGTTTTCGCAGAACCCTGAACATCTCTTTGTTCATTTTTCCGACAATCATACCCAATGGTAAACTCTGGTTTCCCATGGTCTCAACTTCCTGTAAACAAATCGATTTCCCGCAAATAACGAGAGAGATAGTATATAATTGAACAATTGGTATTGTCAACTAATATTTTGAGATTTCCCGGAATATTTTGAAATATAATCGCCAAACCTTGATTCTCGGTCCGGCGGTCGCCTCCGATACCGTTGACACAGATTGATTTCATTTCGGCAAAGCTTATGTATCCCCACTCGGCCATCTCGTAATCGCTGTTTAGAATCACAAATCCGAAAAGAGGTCGTCGCCGTCGTATTCGGCTATGAACCAGTCACATGCGCCGATGAAGAAGTGTAAGTAGACTATTTTCTCATCTTCGGGGATGTTCTCGGTCTCATACAGCCGTGGAATTCGTTCAAGCTGTTGTTTTGTCGGTGTGTTCCACATGGGTGTTTCCTTTCTGTGAGAGTATTATTGTTTTTGAAAGAGCGTTTTTTCTGTTATCACCATATCACAGAAAACACACTGCGTCAAAAACCCGTCCAAAACGGGCAACAAAAAACCCCCGAAAAACGAGGATTTCGAGGGTCGGAAATGAGTGCGTCAAAATCAGTTGTTTTTGAAGGGAGTTGTAATATATCTTATTCGGTCATCCGTTTGATATGCATATAGCACTTTTTATAAAAGAATCGATAATTATTTCCGATTGTATGTGATCCCCCCAGCTTGCGGCATCCCTTCTTGTTAAGGAGAGAGCGGCTTTTATGGCACTTTCATCCCCCTTTGTTTTGTAAGGGGGACACGGCGAAGCCGAGGGGGATCAATCATCTCAGCTGATTTAATCGGATAACCGATAATGTTTTTTCCCTCTCCTGTTTACGGGAGAGGGACCATGGGTAAGGGTAATAATTCTATGAAATACAGTACATTGCCCTCATTTATGACCTTTCTGACATACAGGATACAGGGAACTGATAATCAATATGAGTATGATCTATTTCATTATTTCTAAGGTTTCAATGGATTATTTATAGCTGTTTCAACGGTTTGTAAATCGTTCAATTTGCTCCTCCATTATGATTATTATACAATGAATCCAACAACAAG